>DAOVRE010000240.1 GCA_030628305.1 Candidatus Heimdallarchaeota archaeon
AAGCAGATTTCAGCTCTTTGACTTCTTTATTTTCAATAGAAATTTCTTCTATCAGAAATTCATATAAATCATTTAACTGCCCGTCTTCCTTTTGTTTAGCAGTATATAATTTTGTACCATCCTTACCTAAAACTGCTGAAATATAATTAAATTCACCATTAGTAATTCTGCAAGATTCCTTGGTTTCTAAGTCTAAAACGTAGAAATGATTGATTTTATCATCCATAAAGGATGTCCCTTGTCTATAAACAATTTTCTGGATTACTCGAGGGTCAACTTTTTCCTTTTCAGCTTCTTCTTGTTTCAGTTTTTTAATTTTCTGATCAACCTCAGATAATTCTTGAGGTTTATCTTTTTCTTCTAAAGCCTGGTCTTCATTACTTTGTTCTTCAAGACTAACTTTGTGTGAAAAAATTACTTTTTTTCCATCTAAAGACCAATTAAATGAATTTACTCCGTTAGGCATTGAGGTGTACTTAATGGATTCCCCACCGTTTACAGGCATTATAAATAGTTGTGGTTTTTCCTTTTCACCTCCTCTTTGACTAAGGAAAGCTATGGATTCTTTGTTCGGAGATAGTTTCATAGATTGATCTTGCGATGAGCCACTAGTGAACTGCTTAGGTTCAGTATCCTCATCGCCTTGCAGAAAAATAGCTGAATTATACTTGTTTTCTTTTTTGTTGAGCTTTTGTTCTTCAAAAAGGTATTTTTTTCCTGGAAGGATTTGAACAGTCTTTATACCTTTGAGTAAGTACAAATCTTCTATTGAAATGTCCTTTAATTTCATCTATATCATCACAAATATTGTTGTTGAAAAATATCAGCTCTCTATTAATATCTTTTGCAAAAACTAGATAACAAATTGAATTTACTTGTTGATTTAGATTCTTTCGTGAAAATTTAAATAGTGAGTTTTCCTTTTTCAATAACAGTAACTTATGACCTTCATAGATAAATATCATAAATTTCTTGAGAAATATAAAATCATTGTAATAGTAACTATTCCAATTTCAATACAAGTTTTTAGGTTTCAAAGATCTATAGATTTCAATCAGATACTACCACGAGGAGGAGACTCTCGCGAAGCTTATATTGCCACGCAAGAGGATTTATATTCTGATAGGATTAATGTTTAAATCGACGTTCATACCTTTAAGATTAATATTTACGATAGGAATCACTTTATCCTTCATTTATGGTCTAGGAGTGTTAGTTTTCGAGACCTCATTTTTGAACAATGTATTTTCTCCATTACAGGGTGTGCATGCATTTTATTGGTTAGTACCAATAATGGCTTTTTCGATTCTGATAGGACTTGGGCTTGATTATGACATATTCTTACTATCTAGAATATCAGAATACAGAGACAAAGGTTATACAGACAAAGCATCAATTCACAAGGGATTGTACAAAACTGGGAATATTATTTCATTTGCTGGAATAATCATGGCTATTGCATTTTCAGGTTTGCTTCTATCAAAGGAAATGGTTCTTAACCAATTTGGATTTATGCTTTGTATTGCAGTTTTGGTTGACACTTTTATCGTGAAAACTATACTCGTACCCGCAAAAATGTCAGTTGCTGAGAAGTGGAATTGGTGGCCATCTAAAAAACCTGAACCTACTAAAGATGAAAACCATGTGGAGAAGTAATAAAAAAATTAGAACAGAAAAGAAAAAAATGAGAGGGTTATATTAGAAATACACTAAACCAATTGCTCTCCAGAAGAATGGTAGAACAAAAGCTATCAGTAATAATCCGAAAATGTCAACTACCGAACCTATTTTTGCCATTTCTCTGACAGTATATTTACCCGTACTGTAAGCAATCATCGTTGGTGGAGTACCCTGTGGAAGCATGAAGTCCACGCTTGATCCTATTGCAGCAACAACAGCCAAAAGGACAGGATCTATACCGAATAGTAAACCTAATGGAATCACTAAAGGTACAAGTATTGCAGCTGACCCCGTATTTGAAGCTATGAACGTAAGAAGTACACCAAGCAATGCAATCATAGCTATGAATATAATGTTGTGTACAATATTCAGGTTCTCTAGAGAAAATGCTATCATGTCTCCAGCTCCTGCTTCCGTCAATACTACTCCTAAAACTAAACCTCCTCCAAAAATCAATATGGCGTTCCAATTGAGATCATTTATATCTCTTCCTTCTAATATTTTTGAACCACTAAATACTGCAGGAATAAACAACATAAATGCGGCAAAAAGAGCAACAATAGAAGAAGAGAAAGTTGGGAACAGGTATTTCTTAATCGTTCCTTCTAAGAACCATAGAATTAAAGCTATTAAGAAAACTGCTAGAACATAAATTTGTTTTTTATTTAAATGTCCCATATTATCCAGCTCTTTCTTAACAGCTGATTTTGCATTAGAAATGCTTTCTTTTGGTACTTCCGGTTTCATTATGAACCAAAGATATAGCCAGACTAATGGTAACATCAACAAAACTATTGGCAAACCAAAAATAAACCATTCAATGAATGAAATATGAACATCAGCGTATTGAGCGAGTAAAGCTATAGCAATGGGGTTTGCTGGAGTACCTATTGCCGAACCAATTCCGCCTATGGATGCACTGTAAGCAATGCCAAGAATTAGTGCTTTTCCATATCGGTCAATTTTTTCTTCTTCAATCTCTTTATTCACTTTGAGTTTATCTGTAACAGCTACAGCTATAGGTATCATTGTAGCAGCTGTTGCAGTATTACTCATGAACATTGAAAGAACAGCTGTAACCACCATCATTAGCAACATCAAAATTTTGGGGTTATTTGGACTAATTCTTACAATATTGAGAGAGATCCACTTATCTACTCCGGTCTTGTTCATAGCTTTCGAAATTATGAAACCACCGAGAAATAGAAATATGACAGGTTCAGCAAATGGCGCAAGTAAACCTTTAGCACTTAAACTAAGAAATATCACACCAAAAATTGGTATCATTATACTTGTTGCAACCAAAGGAATCGCTTCCATCACCCAGAGAATACCAACGAGAAACAATAATGTAAGAACAACGTTTGTTTTATACGGTAATCTGACAGTAAACATAACCCATTCCTGGTTAATATGATCCTTTTTTATAGAAGAGGCGGGTAAGGTAAGATCTAAACCTTCAATATTTTCATCTGTTTCTGTACATCTTATATCTATGCTAAAATTACCAATAACTGGTGATTGAGATACTGTAGTATTTGTTTCATCTGTTATTGAGACTCGAAAGATGAGCTGTTTGTCGTAACCAATTTCTATTACAGGAGAATATGCTAACAATAAGGTAAAATTATCACCTAAATCGTAAGTTTCTATTATTTCAGGATAAGTTGAGCTATTAGTAATTAGAAAAGTAAAGTTAACTTCAGTCGTATATACATGAGTAACATTACCATCGTCCCTATAATCATATCTTGCTTGCAAAGTTGCTTCATGATTGCTAATGTCAACTGTTCCACGAGCAAAAATCATGGTAAGTGTAATTGCCACAACTATCATAGCAAGTGTTACACCAAGTTTAATGGCTTCTTTTTTTGTTACTTTCATTTTCAACCCTTTTTTTAATAAAATTCTTCGGTAATAATTTTGATTTGTTCTTCAGTTAGATCAAGAGAAGCTTGAGCAGGAATAATCCCCTGATTTAAAGCAAAATCTCTTTCTTCGTAAGTTGTTTTATTCTCAATTTGATTTGCCTTATAGAGTTGAGCTTTCTACACGTCCTGAAAAA
>DAOVRE010000227.1 GCA_030628305.1 Candidatus Heimdallarchaeota archaeon
ACTATAGAACAGATGCAATTTCCTCTGTTTTTGTAGGTTTTGCTTATCTTGGTGTCAAATTTAATGTTTGGTGGTTAGATCCTGCTTTTGCATTGGTCATAGTATGTTTAATTTTGTACACTGGTTATGAAATAACTAAAAGTTCTCTTCCAGAGTTACTAGATAAAGGACCACCTCAGGAAATAATTGATAAACTAAAGGAAAAAGCGCTTTCGTTTGAACATGTAGAGGAAGTGCATTTCATTAGATTAAGGTCAGTTTTGGGTTCTTATACAGGAGACTTTCATATTTTAGTAAATCCAAAGTTATCAATCATTGAAGCTCATGAGATTTCTGAAAAAGTTAAATCCGAATTAGAACAAGATAATGATTTCAAGGATTTGATTATACATATTGAACCAGCTCTTCCAGAAGAGTTGTTGGAGTCAAAATAGTCGTTCTATTGTAAAGACCTCTTCTTTCTTTTCCAAGCTGTTAGTATTAAACCAATTTCACCGCTATGAAGATTTAGATGATGAATGTATTCATATAGCCAATCTTCAACAGGGAGACTAAATTCTTTGTACATTCTTGCTTCATTCAGATGTTCTTCTTTGAGATCTGCAAATTTCTCTTCAATCGCTATAAAAACATCATCATACTTCTCTACAAGTTCATCCAGAGTATACTGATCAATGCTTTCCTCAAAATGATAACCTTCTTCATAATTATTCATTATTACATTAGCTATCCACAACTGATCATGTATTACATGCTCTATTATCCACCTAACAGAATTCAAAGATTCATGTATTTGCCATTCAAGAATGTCTTCTGGTAAATGAACAAGAAATTCACGGAATGAATCGTGAGCTTTTTTAATTATTTCTTGGTAAAAATGTATTTTAGAATTGGGTTGCATTGGTGTGTTAGGATTCACTTTGAATATTTAAGATATTTTATCTATAAAAATTTAATCGATATGAAAAATTTTTAATCTCATGATTTCAATAACATTTCAATGCTTAAGCAACACATTGATACTGATGTACTAATTGTTGGTGCAGGACCCGCAGGAGTAAGCTTGGCTATTAATCTTGGAAAAAGAAACATTTCAACAATAGTGATAGATCAAAAACCAAAGAGAGATGTGGGATACAAACCTTGTGGAGATGCTTTGAGTCCAAATTCAACAAAAAGATTATTTGAGCTCTCAGGAATAATGCAACCAAGAGGTGAAGAAGTTGCAGAGAATCTTGCTTCAGCACATTTTCGTCCTGTTCTGGATTTCGAATTATCTATAGATTTCACTTCACAGACTATTAATAGATTAAAATATGGTCAACGACTACTTAAGTCTCTTACAGATTATTCAAGCGTAACTTTCAAACAAAATCATAAGGCGGTTGAAACAATAATAGAAAAAAACAAAGTAGTAGGATGTAAAATCCGTCAATCCAAGGGTCATATTATCAGTATCTATGCCAAGATAGTTGCCGATTGTTCAGGTATCACAGGTATTGTTAGAAGAACTATCCCAGATTCAGTATGTAATAAGTTTTCAAAAAAACTACTAAAAAAAGAAACCATTGTATCTTATAGAGAAATTATCGAAACCTCCAAACCACATGATTATCAAAAGCAAATGAGAATAGAATATCACGATGAGATGCCACCTCCCGGATATTTTTGGATTTTTTCTAAAGGAGAAAAGCAGCTGAATATTGGAGTTGGATGGTTACTGAACGATAATAACAAAGATTCGAATACCAAAACCATTTTAGAAATACTTCGGAAGAAAATCTTTCCAGATTCCAAAGTTTTGGACGGAGCAGGAGACACACTACCTGGCCGTTTACCTCTATACTCAATGGTTTGTAATGGTTTTATCACTTGTGGAGATGCAGCTACACTTGTTAACCCAATTAGCGGTGAAGGGCATGGACCAGCGTTATTAAGTGCATACTATGCTTCAGAAATTGTTGAGTTAGCAATAAGAAATCAAGATCTCAGTGAGAATTTTCTTTGGAAATATAACATCAAAATATGGCAAGAGTATGGTTATGATGGAGGATTAGGTATAGCTGTTCACAAGCTGCTCAATTCAGTTCCTTTCAGCGATTTTTCTTTTCTTTTTGAGAAAGGTATTATCTCTCAAGAAGACGTAGACTCCATAATGTTTTCAACAGCTGTTAAGTTACCTATTGTGAAAAAGGTTTTCAAAGGTTTAAGAAAACCCAAACTACTCATTAAAGTTGCCAAAGGTTTACTTCTTGCAGAGAAAATAAAGAAATTGTCTCAGAATTATCCAGAAAACCCAGAAAAGTTCGATAGATGGGTTAAGAAAATTAAAAAAATAGAAAGAAAACGAATTTAATTAGAAACTACTCTTCCGTCTCCCATCTCAATTATTCTGTCACAAATCTTTGCCACCTCTAAATCATGAGTCACTAATATAACCGCTGTATTCTTCTCTTTGGCAAATTTTCTTATTAAGTCAATAACTACCTGACCTGTTTCTGAATCCAAGTCACCTGTTGGTTCATCTGCAAAAAGGACAGCAGGATCATTAATCATGGAACGGGCTATGGTGACACGTTGAAGTTGTCCGCCTGAAAGTTTTATTGGAAACTGGTTTTGAAATCTTTCCAATCCAACTTCTTTGATCAATTCAATTGCCTTTGCTTTTGCTTCTTTCTTTGGTCGATTTATCATCAGAGCAGGTAACATAACATTTTCGAGAACTGTTAACTGGGGAATTAGATTATAATATTGGAAAATGAACCCCATATTTCTTCGTCTAAACATCGAGACTTCTGCATCAGTCATTGTATCTATGTTTCTACCTAAAAGAAACACTGCTCCTCTACTTGGAGTATCTAACCCTGATAGAAGATTTAGTAAGGTAGTCTTTCCACTCCCACTTGGTCCAACTAAAGCCGCCATTTCTCCTTTCTTAAGTTCAATATCTATTCCACGTAGAGCATAAACTGTTGACCCAACTAGACGATAAGTTTTGAAAAGTGCAATCCCTTTTAGAATTGTATCTGAATCTACATGTATTTTTTCTACTTTTTCTAGAGAAACTTCAGTTGGAATAGTTTGGAAATAAGCTAAATCACGAAACTTATCTGAGAAAAATTTCATTAACTGAATTTCTGCTAATGTTTTGATGAATATCAAAGATACATCTTTAACATCTTCAACTTCTCTTTCAGGAACATCTTTGAAATGATTTATGATATTAAGTAAAGTTTGATAATTTAGTTTTACTTGCGTTTGAAGATTATTCAATCGTTCAATATGATCAGAACACTGCATAATTGAATCTAGAAGCATTAAATAATCCAATAAAGGAGCATAGTCTAGTTTCTTAACTTCTTCAACTAGATCATTTCTTACTTGAGCAATTCGGTTGATTTGCTTTAATTGAACTGAAACTACCTGTTGTGTTGAAGAAAGCAAACCAAAAATCACTCTCAATGTTCTCCATAGTTTATTACTCATATTATCTTCTAAATTCTTAATCTTTTTAGAATCTTGTAACAAGTTCTCAAGTATTGATATTGCTTCTTCTATAAATTTCAATATAGGTTTAAGATTGTTTGAACATGCTTTTCCAAATTGCATTATAAGCAAATTTTCAGCTATTAATCTGAGAGGAATATTTTGCTTTTTATCACTTACTTCTCGTTTAAGGATTAGATCTGGAAACATAATAATGTCCGGATAATCTCTAGGAAAATCCCAAATAGCGATAAAGCTATTTAGCAAAACATCACTTACATGATAAATAACTCGATCATCAATATCAGCTGCTATTTCCACAATATTTTCTAACAAAGATTTGTCCTTTTCAGATGTTGAGCTTTTTACTAATTGAACAATCATTTTTGTTATATCCCGAATCTCAACGTTTTTGCGGATTTGTTTTGCATAGAGACCACATTCTTTTTTACAATAAT
>DAOVRE010000051.1 GCA_030628305.1 Candidatus Heimdallarchaeota archaeon
AACATGGTGAAAAACGTGAAATTTCAACAATGCCTAAAAAGGCTATAGCAGGTTAGGTGTAAAAGAAAATGAGTTCAGAATCATTTATAGAAAAAATCGCTTCAAAACAAGAAGAAAAAGGGTTAATATCCGACAGAATCAGAACAAAAGTTATGGAAGAAGATGTTGTTCTGGAAGTTATCAACCTCAAGAAATTCTTTAACATTCCAATTCCTTTTGAAACTACTTGGTTTATGCTAGCATTCGTTGCAGCGGTGGTAGTGTTTGCTTTTAATATAACAATAGGATTAAGCATAATGGGTGGAGTAGTTGTACTTTACTTCCTATTGCCAAATATACCCCCATTCAATAAGCGACCAAAAGTAGCCCATCTTAAAGCAGTAGATGGTATAGATTTACACATTCGTAAAGGAAAAATAGTTGGGCTAGTAGGAGAATCAGGTTGTGGAAAAAGCACAGCAGCAAAAACAATAATCAGATTACTAGAACCAACAGCAGGATCAGTATATTTCAAGAGAATAGACATAAATCGTCTAACCTCTGTAGAGATGAAAGAAATAAGAAGGCATCTACAGATTGTATTCCAAGATCCATATGCATCTTTGAATCCTCGAGCAACAGCACATGATATAATTATAGAACCATTCGCGATACACGGAGTAGCATCAGGAGACGAAGCAAGTTACAAAGTGTTGTCACTGCTAAAAGATGTAGGATTAGCGCCACATCACGCATATAGGTACCCACATGAATTCTCAGGAGGGCAGAGACAAAGATTGGGAATTGCAAGGGCCCTAGCACTCGAACCAGACTTTATTGTAATGGACGAACCAGTTTCGAATCTTGACGTTTCCGTCCGTGCAGCTATCATTCAGCTTATTCTCGAGCTCCAGAACAAGATGGGTCTTACTTACCTTTTCATTGCTCACGATCTTTCTTTAGTTAAAATCCTTTGTGACGAAACTAACGTTATGTATCTCGGCAAAATCATGGAATCTGGTACCTCTGACGAAATCTTTGAAAATATGATGCATCCTTACACCAAAGCATTAATTTCAGCTGTTCCTATTGCTGACCCCACCAAGCGTTCCAAGAAGATTTTCCTTACTGGTGATATCCCCACTCCTATCAATCCTCCTCCCGGTTGCAAATTCCAAACTCGCTGCCCCCTCGTTTCTGACATTTGTCGTCTTGAGGAACCCCCAGCTAGATGGTATAGCAAGTCTCACGTTGCTTACTGCCACAACATTGAAGGTGGAGAGGAAAGTCCCGAAGCTTACGCTAAATAATTATTTTTATTCTCCCTTTTCTTTTATTTTATTATAGTATTTACTGTAAATTAGTGTCGCTATTAACACTACTTCGATTACTGTTGCTACTAGTAATATAGAAGTTTTCCAAGTCAATGGAAAAAGCGTTGTTTCCCCCCAATTCACTGGTGTACTCTGAAATACCATTGATGATTGATTATTCTCGAATTCAACAATAGTGTTGTAGACACATACTCCAAACGTATAGTACTCTTCGCTAAATCCATCTATTTCATTTCTGAAAGTGTATTCTCCATCTGGGGGGGCTGTTTTGTTGTAACTTTCAATTATTAAATCTACATATGAAACAATTCCGCTAATTCCCGGTGCTAGTTTATGTACGGTACAAACAAAAAGTGCAAAATAGCTTACATGATAAATATATTCGTCTTCTACCCATTCTATTGTCACTGTTGGATCAAAGAGATTCGAATGAGCAGTTCCAATTTCCAGTTCGCGGTTATTAGGATTCCAAATTTCGTTTAACATCATTATACGAAAAGAAACACTTGTTTCATACCGAGATGGGGGATAATCTGGAAAATTAATTTCAATTGTTTTTATATAAATATCAGAGTTTGTTTGAATAAGAAGGGAATACCTACAGCTAAACCAACAATTAAAATCATGGATAAAGAGATAAGAACTCTTTTTGTCTTTGTGCTTATCCTCATAGTTCATCATATTATGCTCTTTTTCTTATTAAAACCATTCCTTTTCTTTTCCTTTTCTTTCTTTTTTTATTCTCACTCTTGTTCTTTCTTTCCTTAGATATTGAAAAATCCTTACTATTTTAAATAAGATTTCAGTATTGTTAAATCCAATCTATTTGAAGAATCTTATTAGTAAAAAGCATTTTTTTTCAGCTAGGATTTTAACAAGGTTTATTAATTTAGTTTCAGAATATTAGTTGTTATTTATTCACGGAATTAAGGTTTTGTGAGGAATACATCATGAGTAGAGTAAATCTTGAATCGGCTCAAAATAATGTTGAGCGTGTAACTACTAATCTTAATGAGCTTCAACAGTTTCTTTCTAGCAAGAAAGACGAAGTAGCGACAAAGATTAGTGAAATCAATGGAATTCTATCTACTTACTTCAAACAAGCTGATGAGCTCAATCAACTTATTGCTCAAGAAGAAGAGAAGAAGAGCAATAACACCACTGAATTAAATCAACTCAATCAGAAATTACAAGAACTTACCCATAATAAAGACGTACTCCAGTCAGAGATTTCAAGTAAGCAAAAAGATATCCAACAGCTCTTGAATCTTATTATGGAAAGGGAGCAAATTTCTACAGAGCTTAAAATGCAAGTAGATTCTCTTACTGAAAAGATGTCTGGTTTCAAAAGGAAAATAGAAGAACTAGATGTTCTTAGTCAATCAACTTCTAGCGAGACATCTGAAGCTATTAGAAGCAAAGAAATCCGATTAGCAGATTTGAACGGTCAATATACAATGATGATTTCACGTTCAAAAGCTTTGAAGTATTTAGTCAAGAAGGATATTGTGGTTTTACCTGAAGTTCAGGTTATCCGCAGTTTAACTACCCCAGGCATTAACACAGAGGAGAATCTTAAGAAGATGTCTGGAGTTTCTGAACAGATAATAAGAAACATTCTTGTTGAACTTGCTAAACGAGAAATAATTACTTACGAATCTCATACAGGAAAATTCCAAGTTATAACAGAGATTGATATTTAGGTGAACGATATGGCAGAAGAAGAAAGAATGATAACAATTATTGGTGACATCAAACGTGATGTAGAGGAATTAACTTCCCGAAATACTTCAGTTATTTCAAACACTAATCAAACATTAGAATCTATAATAGATGATATTAGAGCAATTCCTGAGTATGTTAATACGCTCAAAAAGAATCTAAAAGATCTAAAGCAAGTTAATGCAGACTTGGAGCAACAAATAATTCAAACCAATCAAGCAATTGAAACGGTTTCTGCTGAAATTGAGATTAATAGAAGTAAGAAAAGAGAGTTAGAGGAAACTGAGATAGAGAAGAGAAACAAAAAACAGGATCTTGAAGCTAGCATATCTAATCAGCAAAATGAAAAGAATAGGCTGGAGCAAGAACTAGAACATCTTTCAAGCTCAGCAAAGAACAAAGAAGAGGCTTACAACCATCTAGAAGTGAAATCTAAACAAGATCTCGAGGACATGGAACAAAAAATTAACGAATCTCAAGCAATTCTTACACAAGCAAAAGAAGATAACAAGCTTATTGTTTATCTCATGGATGCTGGATTACTTGATGTCCCAGAAGCTGAGATAGTGTCAATTGTTGCTTCCTCCCCAGATGGATTAAAACTTGATGAAATTAAAAGCAAGGTTACTATGGCTACTGTTAGAGTTCAACCTGTTCTTAATAACTTGCTTGAGAAAGTACTGGAATATGATAGTTATTCAGATTCCTATAGAATTCTGGAAGCTCTCAGAAAAGAATTCCATTAAGTATGACTTAAACTCTAAAAGGGGATTTTTCCTTTTTATTTTTTCTCTGAGAATTACAGAGATAGCATAATTTTTTTAAACAGAGAAGAAAACAAAGCTCAATCCGTATAATACATATGTAAAGAGGTTATGGCATGTCAAATTATGTCGAACGAGTATATGAACATGTTGTGGAAAAAAATCAATCACAACCAGAGTTTCATCAAGCTGTTAAGGAAGTCCTTGATAACTTGATACCTGTTTTCGAAAAAGAACCAAAATTTGAAAAGTACAAAATTTTGGAAAGAATAACCGAACCTGAACGTGTAATAATGTTCCGTGTTCCTTGGGTTGACGACAAAGGTGAAATTCAAGTTAATCGCGGTTTCCGTGTGCAATTTAATTCAGCTATTGGTCCTTACAAGGGAGGTCTACGTTTTCATCCTAGCGTTAATCTGGGTATTATCAAATTTTTAGGCTTTGAACAAATCTTCAAAAACTCCTTAACCGGTCTACAAATGGGTGGTGGTAAAGGAGGATCTGATTTTGATCCTAAAGGAAAATCAGATAACGAGGTAATGAGATTTACACAATCTTTCATGACCGAGTTATACAAATACATTGGTGGTCGTGTAGACGTACCTGCTGGTGATATTGGAGTAGGAGCAAGAGAACTTGGTTATCTTTTTGGTCAGTGGAAAAAGATCACACAAAGATTCGAACCCGTTCTAACTGGAAAAGCAAGAGAATGGGGAGGTTCTTTAATTAGACCTGAAGCAACTGGTTATGGTAATGTTTATTTTGCAGCTGAAATGCTCAAAACAAGAAATGAAGATTTCAAAGACAAAATTGTTTCTATATCTGGATCTGGAAATGTTGCTCAATATGCAACACAGAAATGCATTGAATTAGGTGCCAAAGTAGTAACGCTTTCTGATTCAAGCGGTTTCATCTATGACCCCGAAGGTATTACCACAGAGAAACTAAACTTCGTTCTTGATCTGAAAAATGTTAGAAGAGGACGTATAAGTGAGTACGCTGAGAAATTTGGTTGTGAATATCACCCTGGTGAGAGACCTTGGAAAATCCCTGTTAAAATTGCCTTACCATGTGCTACACAAAATGAACTTAATGGTGATGAAGCTAAGGTTCTTGTTGATAATGGAGTTATAGCAGTTTCTGAAGGTGCTAATATGCCTTCTACTCTTGAAGCTACAGATATTTTCTTAGAAAACAAAGTTCTATTTGGTCCTGGAAAAGCAGCTAACGCCGGTGGTGTTTCAACATCAGGGTTAGAAATGGCTCAAAACTTTAGTTTTGTTTCATGGGATAGACAACAAGTTGATGCAGAACTACATAAGATAATGATTAACATCCATAAGACAGCTTATGAAGCATCAAAAGATTATGGTGAACCAGGAAATTATGTTTTAGGAGCTAACATTGCAGGTTTTAAGAAAGTAGCAAATGCAATGATTGCTCAAGGGCATTGGTAATAGAATATTTCGACTAAACGTCGAAATTTCTTATCTTTTTTTATTTTGTTTTTCATTAGGTTTAATTATCATTCCTTCTCCCCTTTGGGCATCGATGGCAATCGTCAATGGTTTTTTAGTTCTAATGTGACGAACATATTCTAAATCGTTAACGCTCTTTTTACTAGCTAACCAATCCCAATCAATCTTGTGTTGTTCTGAATTGTGTTTGATGTGTAAGTAGCCTATATTTGCTGTAACAAGATTATGGAAGAAGTGACTTCCTTGAGAAAAATCTACGGTGAAATCATCTGTTGTAGCTTCAATGATAGTTTTTGCTCCACTGATATTATTCCATTTTGCAGGAATCCCTAGAAAACGATCAGCAGTCCCCCAACGACCAAATCCCATTAATAAATATGGACGTTTTTCTTCTAACATTTTGGCATTTAACTTGTCAATTTCCTCAACAATCTCAAGTGTAGCTGTTTTGTCAAAAGTTTCAGGTTTAACATAGATAATGTCTTTTATGTCTTTCACTATTAGGTTCCCGGAGACATGAGTGGAATATGCGAGCACCTTTTGTAACTCCACTGATTCAAAATCCTCTTTGGATATTAGTTCTTGATGTAAAAACGGCCTTATTTGTAAAATATAAAAAGTGTCACTATCACCTTTTTTTTCTCCAAAACTGCAAGCATATTCAATTTCTATCGAACTACCAAATGCTTTCTCACCCACTGATAACAATCGAGTAATAAGCTTGGCTAAAGGAAATGTTTCAAATTTTAGTTGATTATTAAAAGTGATTACGGGAGAACCTTCCCCAAAAAAGCCTGAATTCAACGTCTCTGAATTGAAATCATAGGTATCTGCGATTTTGATTAGCGTTCCATCATCTATTGCATCAGATAGATTAAGTCTAACAAGATAAGGAGCATCGTCTAGAATATCAAATTTTTCTCTTATCAAGTCTACTGCATAGTAATATCTTTGACTCTGTTTAAGGAGAATTTCCGGAGTTGAATAAAAATTCATCTCAGGATATTTAGGGCAGAATCTTAAGGCAGATTCACCATCAACAATTGTTTTTCCAAGACCCAATGCGACATGAGCTATTCTGTCTTCAGGTCGCATATATTCACCAAATGGGTAATAATTATAGGAAGAAGCAGTACCTGAAAAATCGGGATATAACCGATTGTTGTGCTCTTTCCCTACTACTTGCTGGATAACAACAGCCATTTTTGATTCTTCAATTGTCTGATTAATTGTCTCTGCATAAGACATAGCTAGAGATAAAAACTGAGATGCATATACTAATTTGATAGCAGTACATAATTGATTCAATCTTTCATTTTCACTACTAGAATTATTAGGAATCATATATGTATTGAAGATTCCTGCAAAGGGTTGGAAAGCAGAATCTTCCAATAAGCTTGAAGACCTTACTGCAATAGGTCCATCGATATCCTTCAAAAGAAATTTCAGGTCAGATTTAATACTCTTAGAGAGTTTTGATTTTGCGAATTTCTCTTTAATCTGCTGATCTGATACACCAGACAATGCAAAATTGAGAAGATTATTATCTTCCATAAAACGGTCGTATTCGTCAGTTCCAATTACAATAGTCTGAGGGATTTCAATTGAAATATTTTTAAATTCTTTTTGGAACAACAGAGAATTAATCAGGAACATAAGAAAGGCTAAACCTCTTCCTTTACCACCAAGGGAGCCAGGACGTAGTCTTAAAAATAAAATTTCTGAATGGTAATTTTCTCTATTGAAATCATTAACAATCCCTCTTGTTTTCTCAATCACTACTTCTTTTATAGTAGAAAGCAAGAACTCCCTAAGTTCTTCTCCTTCGAATTCAGAAACCTTTCGTGGACGTAATTTCTCAGCTATCTCAAATTCTCCTCTTGCACTCAACCAATTTGAGAAATAATCACTCTGACCATGATAAGCAAGAGATTCAAATGGGACTTGCTCAATTTCTTTGTAAAAGTTGATTATATCACTTGCTCTTCCTATCTCATTACCGCTGGCATCTCGAAAAACGAAGTCACCGAAACCTACCCTATCAAGCAACCATTTTCGCAAATCCGAAAGCATGGTATGTGACCTCTTATATAGAAAGAAAATGCCTTTTTTATTTGCCCTTTCTCGATATTTTTCCTTCGATGATTGTAAAATCATTGGCATGTTAGGATAATCTTCTTTAACCTTCTTAGCAAATGAAAAACCAGCAGTTTTGTCTAAAATATTATTACGTGGGAATTCAATATCACTAACGATACCTAATGTGCTACGTTTATACTTCGTGTAGAGTTTCATTGCTTCCTCATAAGTCTCAGCAAGAAGAATCTTGGGTCTGATTCTCATTTTTAACAAGTCCTGAAAGTCGTTGGTTCCCTCTGTAATCAGACGATGCGTTTGACGCATAATTTCGCCATACATTTCAGGTAGAAGTAAGGAATAGGAACGAATTGAATCTTCGACAAATATGAAAACTTTAACTTTGCCAGCTTTCGTATCGTATTCAGCATTTATCTTATCTTCAAGATGTTTAATAATAGCAACAAATATTTTGGAATCACCATTCCAAACAAAGGTGCGATCTATCCCTTCACGTTTGGAAATTTCTGGGATATATTTAATTTCAACAACGCTATTTAAGAGCAAAACAACAGGCATATCTCTGATTTCCTTCACACTTTTTCCAAAAGAAAACACATCCATATCGCCAAGCCTTCGCATAGTTATAACCAAATCAAAATTCCTCTCTTGTAATAAGGCTAAAGCTTCTTTTGCAGAGGAAACTCTTGTTATCCTAGGTAAAGTGCGTAGGTTAAGATTGTGAAATTCCTCATAAATTTGATCTGAGAGGCGTCCATCCTCTTCAAGCATAAAACTATCGTAAATACTGGAAACGAGTAAAACGTTACTCATTCTTACAGTCATCAACTCATGAAAAACCTTGAATTTAGGCTTATATTCCATAAAGAAGCTTTCATCATCTCTAAAGGTTGCCAAGAAATACACCCATTATTGTATCTATGTTGTAAAATGTATAACCAACAATTTAAAGATGTTGTAGAAGCAGAAAAAGGAAAAAGAGAAAAAAGAAAAAAAGAGGAGTGAACTTACTCTGCTATGGGTTCAATTTTTTCGGGTTTTCCTTCGGGTGGAAGATCTCCTGATTCTCCTTCAACACCAGTTTTCTTAACAAAGCATGTTAAAATCCCTGCAATTAAGAAGAAGATAACAGCAAAAAGGAAAAGATATTTGTATTGTTCACCTTCTCCGAGATCCAATCCAAAGTTTATTAGATCTAATATTCCACCAATAATTACTGGTCCGGTAATAGCTGCAGCTGCTGAGAAGAAGTAATAAATCCCTGTTCCCATACCAATTTTATCTTTTCCAGATAATTCCCAAACAATTACGATGCTATTGATATTAATGAGTGCCCAGGCTATACCCATAAAGAAGAAGCAACCCGCATACAAAAGTGCTAAGTAGGGTATGTCCATCCCAATAAAGGTTGTTCTAACAGCCAAAGC
>DAOVRE010000238.1 GCA_030628305.1 Candidatus Heimdallarchaeota archaeon
CAACTCCCTCAAAATCGTTAGATGTGGAATATACTTCTCCATACTTTAAACCATACTTAATCCGAAAATGAAAATAGGTTATTAGATTTTGAAACCTGGTAGATTCTTCTTGGAAAACAGTATTACTTAATGGATCATCCATGAAAGCTAAAGCAAGCGTTTCTGCTGCTTTTTCAATATCCACTTTTTTCACTAAAACTAAACTAGATAAAAGTTCTTCCATAAACCTTTCTTACATTCGTGCTTTATTTATCTATCCAAACTATTTACTTTATCCAAAGTTAGAAGTACCAGCATCAATTAACCGAAAAACACTTTTGCTAGATCATACGTTTCTTTATCTACTGTTTTTGACTCTTTAACTCCATCCACAATGGGTACTGGAACTACCTTTGTTCCTTGTAGAGCTGTCATCATCCCAAATTGACCTTGATGAACCATATCTATAGCTGCTACACCATACTTTGTTCCTAGCATTCTATCAAATGCTGTAGGAGTCCCACCTCTTTGCACATGTCCCAATACAACAGCTCTAGATTCTATACCAGTTCTTTTCTCAATCTCTCTTGCTAGGAGATCCCCAATACCACCTAATCGAACATTTCCAAAATCATCGGTTTCCCTAGTCTGAATTTGCCATCCTTCTTCCTTAAGTTCTACTCCTTCGGCTACTACTATAATAGAGAAGTATTTTCCCCTATTCATCCTTTGTTGAATCTTTTCTATAATATCTTTAATCTCAAATGGTTGTTCAGGAATCAAAACATAATCTGCTCCTCCTGCAATGCCAGAGTGAGTAGCAATCCAACCAGCATGACGACCCATTACCTCAACAACCATACATCTATGATGTGATTCAGCTGTGGTATGTAACCTATCTATTGCTTCAGTAGCAACTGTTACTGCTGTATCAAAACCAAAAGTCATATCAGTTGCACAAATGTCATTATCAATTGTTTTAGGTACCCCTACAATAGGTATTCCTAGCTCATGGAGTTTCACTGCTACTCCAAGTGTATCATTCCCCCCTATTACTATAAGTGCATCAAGTTCTAGATTTTTGAAATTTCTTATAGCTTGCTCATACCCTCCCTCTTCCTTCTCAGGATTGGTTCTGGAAGAACCAAGTATAGTTCCACCTAGATGAAGAATCCCAGAGAAATTTTTTCTCTCTAGTACAATATAATCTAGTGACATTAATCCTGCCCAACCATTTTTTAGTCCAATGAATTCGTCTTCATACTGAACTATACCTTTCTTACCTATAGCTCTGATAACTGCATTCAAACCTGGACAATCTCCGCCACCTGTTAATAGACCTATTTTCATAATACTCAACAAAAACACTTTGTTAAGAAAAATTAAAAAGATTAGTATCTACGTGAAGAAACTTTTTATCTTCTTAGGAGCTTGTACTATTTGATATGTCAGGATTATTCTGTCCAAAATGTGGAGAACAACATACTACGAAAGGTCAATACTGCTCTTTCTGTGGAGAGGATCTAGCTGATGCAATTCTTGAGTATAAGGATAAAAGATTACCAGTAAAACTGAATCATACTGCACCTCAAATCAAAGAACAAGAGAAAGAACCAGTAAAAAAATATCCCACAGGAAGACCTTTACCTAAACCAGGCAGAGCAGGAAAAGACGTTACTCTTATGGGAGAAAAAGAAAAATCTGCTTTTGATGTTATATTCTGGTGGTGTTGCACTTAACAACTCCTTTATTTTTCTACAAAATCTTTTTATTTACATTTTAGATTGTACACTTTGACATGCCCAATATTATTTGTTCAAATTGTGGAAATGTTTCCAAAACTGATTACAAATTCTGTATAGTTTGTGGAAGTGATTTAAAAGGAGAATCAAAGCCAGTAACTCAAACACCTGTAATACGAGAAGAAACTTTTTTCTGCCCTAAATGCAGACATGCAAATCCTATTGATGAAATTATTTGTTCAAATTGTAGAGAGGATTTCGGTAAATATGACATTCGAAAAAGTTTTAGTGATACCTCTAAAAGCCGATCTGGTGTCTATAAAGATGCAGCAAGTATAGTAGTACAACCTTCCGGATCTAGTGATGTTCGATTAGTAATGTATATAATCGCATTCTTTGTAGCCATTGGAGTTGGGGTTTTTCTTTGGTGGATATTTAATGTCTGGAGGGGGTTCTAAAATGGAAGATTTCAAATGTACTAAATGCAGAAAACCTCATAAATCTGAAGCTAAATTTTGTTTTTTCTGTGGAGCCGATTTAGAAGAAGCAATATTAGAATATAACAACAACATCTTCCTGTTAAATTTGAACAAAAGATTCCCCCTCACCTGATAGAACAAGAGGTAGAGAGAAGAAGAATAAACGAAGATAAACAACCTAGGGTGAAGATTAAACCTACTAAAGAAATAATCATTTTGGGAATACTAACCACAGTTTTTAGTATTCTAGGTTCAGTGCTGATTTTGTTAGTATTATCCGACCTTCTCTATGATGGTACATTAATAACATGGCAAATTGTTCTAGGAATAATTTCGCTAGTTGGAGGGTTGGTTTGTGGTGTAATTTTGTTTTCTATACATCCTAATAAGAAGTCTTGTTTGATAGGATTTTGTTCAACTGGATGTTATTGGTGGTGAAAACTTAACACATTCATTTTTTATTTATAATAAAAACATAACTTGTTTCAACTGACTAAAATAATGAAAAGGAAAAAAGAGAATGAGTTCATTTTCTTTCACAGAAAACTATCATTTCTTTATTAAAAGCAATTACACGTTCTACTTGTTCATTGACTTTCCAATCATCTACATTGTTTCTTGAAACCAGAACTGAATCCTTTTTTGCTACCATAGTTGAACCGTTGAAGTAGGAATATTCCTCGTCTAAGGAGAAAAAGACATCAACGGAATAATGATCAGAGCCAAGGTTTGCAGAAGGCGTATCTCCAACAGTTGCATTGATCATCTTATCAGCCCAAAACTCATTAACTAAGATGAAATCAATTCTACCCCAATATATTGGCTCCCAATAGCCAAAAGTATATCCTGGGTCGGTAGGATATAATTCTCTGAATACGTCAGTAAAATTGTGTACTTGAGAAGAATGAATTCCATAAATTGGATCTTCTGGATAAAGGAACATCCTCAAGGGTCCATCTCCAAGCCATCCTAGAGGTGCTAAATCTCCTACATCATCAGGCGAATGTGAATTAAAATCACCAATGATCATTGCTGGAACATCCCCTAAATCATCTAAGTAATTAATCATAATCTCTGCTTCAGTTTCTCTTATTTCTGTGGTATTAGTACTAGGTGTGGGCTGGCAACATTTTCCATGATAACCAAGGATATGAGTTACAACTCCATTAATATCTACAACAGCGTCAAAAAAATCGCGATAAAGTGTAACTTCTGGACCCGCATCTGATCTCCATGTGTCAATTTGGAAGAAATCTAAAATTGGATACCGACTTATGATTGCTTCACCATTTGTAAGAGCGCCAACATCTTGATCTGTTTCACCTTCAAAGGGTGCTTGTTCATAGTGATATCCACCAACTCTATAACAAAGTCGTCTAAGTTGCTCGTTATCCCTATTATCTAAACTCCCAGTTTCAACTAGAACAACAATGTCCGCATTTTCTTCTATAATCACATCCAGATGTTCGTCCATTTTTCCGCTTTCCCAGATATTATAATTCAGAACCTTGAAAACATCTGTTGGCGGAGGATCAACAGTATTATCAACTA
>DAOVRE010000068.1 GCA_030628305.1 Candidatus Heimdallarchaeota archaeon
TGATGGATTGCCAAATTCCCTTATAAAGCTATTTTTTTGAAGAAATTTGTTTTTGGTTAATGAATTGACTTATTTGTAAAAAAATCATGCTTCATCTAGAGCAATCAATTTTAGAGTCAATATAGCCTTCATACACACATGCAGTCTGGCTGAAATTTACTGTAACTACTATGTCTCTCGAAAGACTTATCTCCACAAATTTAGGTGGTCATCATGCTTCCTCTTGAGCAATTTCTCTTTCTCCCTCAGTTTGTCCAACATCGAATTCTTCTTCATCGAATGACCATTGATCTAACGAAATTGTAAAAGTAGCATCAGTTGATCCAGGACACTCGATTCTTATCGTCAGATGCTTTGTACTTATTTCCTCTATTTCTGGATGAAGACAGCTTTCTTCAAGAATGTCCATCAAAGCCGCGATATATGTGTTTGAGATTGTATTCAAGCTGTCTTCTTGAAGTTTTATCCCAATCTCACCAAGTTTATAACAGGTTTTTCTTCCATCTTTAAAACTTTCAATCAAATTTGCCTTCTCCATACGCAGAGTATGGTGACGAACTGTGTCATGATGAATCCCCAAGCTCCTAGCAATTTGTGTTTGATGGCAATTTTCACAGTTTAATATATGTGCAAAAACCTTGCGTGCTGTCACATGCTTCAAAACAACAAAAGCTTTCTCAACATCTTTGGTACGTAAATTTCGGGAATAAAAAACTCTCTTACCACCAAATTTCATGGAATTTATCAAACTTGCCTCTTCTAGTTTTCTAAGATGCCAGTTAACAGTTCCATGTGGAGCTGTCAATGCGCTAGATAATTCAAAAAAGTAAACCCCTGGGGTTTCACATACAAGACGATAAATCTCACGGCGCAACGGGTGAAGGAGTAAATTTAATCTTTTTTCTTTTTTCCTACTCCGTTGAACCAATAAGGTTGGCCCCTTTATACTGTTAGTGTATCTACCTCGACACTCGAAACGCCTTCAATTCTTTCAAGCTCATCTTTGATCTGATCAATACTGACTTCTTTAAGTTCATCAGAATCTATGTAACCCTCGTAAACGCATGCAGACTGGGTAAAACATAAACCTGTGCTATAAAGCGTCTTAATGCCGAGTCTGATGAAAATAGAGCCCATTTTACGAAGGAAATCAGGAGAAAGTTTCCCAATATTGATGTTAATCTTCGCGACTTCATTTGTACTTGTTGGAATTATTCTAATTATTCGAGTGTTGGGAGCTAAAATCAAGACAGCATAAGTCTTGCCATCGGGTTTTAGAGCTGATAAAAATTCCTCGGGTAGTTCAATCGGCTTTTCAGCCTCTAATTTGACCATCTTAGCAATTGTTACGGACTGCTTTTCACTGCTCATTTTTCTAATTCTCCATCTGTTCTATTGATAATTATTTTATGTTACTACAGTATTAAATACTTTATGCCTTTCTTAAATACTTTACGCTACTTCTCGTATACTTCAAGGTATTTTTTCTAATAATTAAGCATTTCACCTATGAACTATGTCGATTTTCGTTTAAGTACTCTCAGTTGGTGTTTTTATTCCAAGTTAATTTTGCTACTCACTTTAATCAATAACTAAAAGCTAAATCTGAAAATTTCAGCAAAAATTTTAATAACAAGACTGACACACTTCGATTATCAATTAAGGAATAATGAATATGAGCAACAAATCATCAAATAAATTGGATGGTACTCTGGACAAAACAAATGATAGCGATGATTTATACACTCAAAAGAGACCTACTCTTTCTTTTATTGGAATTTTAATCTCAACTTTTTTCCTCAGAGTCGCATTTGGCAGCACAACTGTATTAATGCCAATTTACATCTTTCTTCATCTTCAAATGGAGGGTTGGGAAGCAAATCTGTCAATAATATTCGTTGAAATAACTTATGCTATTGCTGTGATCATCAGTTCGGGGTATTTTGGGTTTAGATCTGATGTATCTGATGCAAAACGGTGGATTCTACTAGGAACAGCTGCCGGAGGATTAATATTAATTGGTTATGGAATTTGTGCCCTCAATTGGCAAGGATGGATAGGTATAATCCCCTTGGCTAATGGTTTGATGATCTTTGGAATGAGTTTATTCCATTTTTTGCATGGTTTAGCAGGTTCTATCAAGGTGAATGCTTCTTATGGCTATATATCCAGATTTTCAGTTTATGAAACAAGAGCTACTAAAATGGGTCTATACAATGTAGCTGTTTCTGGAGGTAGATCTGCAGGTGTTCTTTTAGCAGGTGTTCTTTACAATTCCATAGTTGGCGTTAATGAGCTCATTAGGCTCGGGGGAATCAATCTTTTTGCTAAAATTAATGAACTTAGTCTAAGTGCAAGAAACGTTATTACTTATTGGATGCCAAACAATCCCCAAAGACTTGCCTATCTTTATCTCTTATTTGCTTTTGCCATAATAATCTCTGCAGTTGTTGTTTTTCTCATGATTGATAAAACCAAACCTGTTCTTGAACATGAAGAGTACAGTGTTAAACAAGAGCTGTTAATGTCATGGAAACTCATGATTGATAAGAGCAGAAGAGGAATAGTTTTGCCTCTGTTGGGAACAGCTGCAATAATTGGTATTCTGAACAACTGGGGTTTCTTAATTTTGTCAATTGAATCAAGTCCTGCAGATGCTGGTTTAACTACGGTTGTATTTACTTTGACTATGGGACTGCCTATGGTCTTTTGGGGCTGGATAGCTGATAAGATAGGACGTCGGAAAGCTCTTTCAATAGGCGTTGCTGGTTTACTAATGATGGCAGTTGTTATTGGCATTGCCTTTTTTGGAAATTTCATGACAGGAGGACAACCTTGGTATGACCCCACGTCAGAATTTGATCCAAATGGTTTTACGAGTAACTGGTGGATTCTTATATTATTAGTAGTCTCACTCATCCTAGGTTCAGCGTATTTTCCCGCAATAAGTGGTCGCTTAGGAGATAGCAGTTCAATTGGAATGGATGAAGAAAGACATGGATCTACTATGAGTATCCAACAGACAATTATTTCAGTAAGTGAAATAATTGGGATAATTTTAGGTGGTATAGCATTGATGATTGTGTTTGCACTTTCTGATAGAACAGATAATTTTGCATATAATCTCATTGGTCTGTTAATTCCGATTGTGTTGTTGCTTATCTTTACTACAATTGCTTCCTTCTTATGGCCTGAAGAAGAGGAATTTATAGATACATCTAAAGTGAGAAGAAAAGATAAAGAAGCTGAACCTGAGGAAGCATGAAGTTACCAGAAACTAGTAAATTAACACAAAAATTGAGCGCAAAAAAACGCTCTAACCATCAATTTTTTAACCACATGTAAATATCTTCATCAAACAATGAAAAACAAAACACTTTTTCTTAATCAGATGTCCTTTGATACATCAATTATAGATTCTGACACGACCGTGATTCTAGGTTTTACAGGCTATGGTTCAGTGGGGAACACTGTCCTAAATCATCTTGTCGAAGAAACTGATGTTGTCTCTGTTGGTTTTTGGGGAACAATGAGTTGGTTTCATAAGTCTAACATAGAAACTCCAATTACTGTTTACTCTATGAACTCAGATTCAAGTGACAAGAAAGAAAAAGTTGTATTGGTAGCTTCGCGTTTACCGATTCCTGTAGTTGGTTATGATGCTTTACCAGATGCATTCTGGAAGTGGTTAGCACAGGAAATTCTATCTTGGAATGCTAAGAGATACATTATAATTGGTGGGTTGAGGGAAGATGTTAGAGACACTACTGATGATTCTTGGATAGCTTTAGTTCCTACCAATAAATATACAGAAGTTTATGGGACAAAAAGAACCTTCAGAGATGATTTATCAATCAGAGGACCAATAAGTTTTCTCCTCACAGAAGGTACAGCATATAATGTGCCAGTATTAGCTGTTCTGTCCTATTGTAATACTTTTGACATCGATTATGATGCAGCATTAATGGCTCTAAAGGAAGTAGAAACTCACATTAATAGCGACTTTCACTCAAGTAAAATTACTGAGTTTGATACTTCGTTTCTTGAAACCCAAATAGAATTCTACCAAGATACAGAAGAAAACGATTTCGAAGATTTCGACGATTTTGAGAACGAAGAAGATTTTGAAAATGATGCAAAAGAAGGTAATTCGAATAATGATTACTCTTTTGATTCTAAATCAGTTTCTGGAAAATACCGAAATAACAAAGATGATTTAGATAGATACAAATAAGAGCTTAGGGTTTGATTTCTGAAAACTCTTTTATTTTTATCATTTTTATAGCATTTACTGGACAAATTGATTCACAAATTCCACACGCTTTGCAGTATGCTTTGTTTACAATTACAACATTATTTTTTCGGTGGATGGTCCCTTCAGGACAATGAAATACACACTTAAGACATTTTATACAAAGTTCTGGGTCTATATCTGCCTTGATGTAACTCCACGTACCTGTTATCCGTGTGATCGCAGATCCTGGTCCAATTAACTGTCCAGTTGGAACTGTGGTTTTTGGCAAGATAGTTCCAATAGGTAGCTCTTCTACAGATGGTAACCATGGTTGTAATTTAGAGTAATTTCTTCCTCCATGTGATTTGCCAAATTGTGTTTCTTCATATCCTCTACGAGCTGCTTCGACATTTCTCTTTGCTTGTTTTTCACCCAATTTTGCTCCAAATACAGACAGAATACCCTTCTCTAATTCTTCCATTCCAACTAATTTTGTGCTCCTAATTAAAGAACCTAATATGGCACTATTAGCAAATGGCTGCCCTAGAGTTTCTTTAGCGATACTTGTTGCATCTACAACCCCAAGTTTAATCACCTTAGATAACGTTATCTCCTCAGGTTTTTTTGTTGTATTGATAATTCCGATTCCGTCTGGCTTTAGACCTTTTGCGACATCTTTCAACTCAATTAGAGAATTATCTAAAACAACAATTGTATCAGGTTCGTAGATTTGTGACTTTCTGTAGATCTTCTTAGTGTTGATTCGAGCAAACGCTAAAACCAATGCTCCTCTTCTCTCTGCACTAAAAGATGGAAAGGATACTGCATTCTTTCCTGCATAAAAAGCAGCCTTAGCAAGTGCTCTTGAAGCCATAACTGCACCTGTACCGCCTCTACCATGGAATCGAATCTCGTGCATAGAGTGTCACTCAAGATGATTGGGGATAGGTAATATAAAAAAAATACTATATGCTTGTTACTTATTTTTTTCTTTAGAAAAATTTGCTGATTTCAACCAGTTGTTAAATTCCATAGCTAAAGAGTTTTCTCCTTCCCCATTGTTTCTTTTTCTAGTTTTTTCTATTATACGTTGTCTATCTTGAAAAATAGGTATTACTTTAGTAAAGTCGACTGCATAAAGATCAAAAAGAAACTTGATGGGTTGAAAATAGGATCCCAAGAATTGTTCAAAATCATCGAAGTTTACGATAAGTTCTTTGTATAATTCTCTTGAGACTACAAAATTGACTATTGTTACTGTTTCATGCTTCAAGCGAGAATCTCTTGCATTTAAGTTTTTCAAGTTCAAAGCATAAGCAAAAAGAAAAGTGTTATTATTAATTTTTGAGGAAGCTAAACCTTTGATTTTTTGATTTTGCATCATTCCCATCAATGTAGGATAATTTGTCAACGTAACCTCTAGATTAGGATTATCAAGACTGGATGCAAATAACTCAAAACCACTGTCGGCAAAATAAACAATGGCATAACCTTCAAGTTCCTGTTTATTTTCGTCTAGTATTGTAGTCAACTGTCTTCATAATATCTCTTCATAATCTTATAAAAACCTCAAAAATTGAGCAACCTTAAAAGAAGGAAGGTATTTACTAGAACTACAATGGATTCGAAATTGGAAAAGAGACTGAAAAAATTCAACAACTCACCTGATGTGACGAAGTTGAAAGAACTAATTTCGATATCGGAGAAAGAAATCGATAAGAATAACATGGAATTTCTCATCAAAGTTGTTGAGAAGGAGAAATATGAGAGGGTACGAATTAAAGCCATTCTTATTTTGAAGGATACAAAGAAGAAAGAAATTGCACAAAAACTAATGGAATTTTATGCGTACGAAAGAGAAAATAGCGTTAAACTTGTGCTGATTGAAGCAATCGGATATATGTCTTCTCCAAAAATTGAAGACTTTCTGAGTAGAATATCAAAAGAAGATGAAAATGAAATCGTTCGTTCAATGGCAATTCGTAAATTGCATGATCGAGGAAAACTAAAAAAAGATGAAATAAGAAACTTATTACTTGAAGTAATACAGAATGAAAAAGCTGTTTCACCAATTCAAATGTCTCTTAATATTATACTTAATTATGCTGACTCAGAATCTTTGGAAACACTAAAACGCGTATATAGAAGGGAAACAAAAAATAAAATGAGATTGCTAATCTATCAGACAATGAGTAAGATAGCGGAAACCCTTGACGAGGATTTAGGCATCAAAGAACCTATATTAGAGGTGGTTAGGGAGGAGTTGGAGAAATCTCAAAAGAAAAAGCGAAGAAGAAGAAAAGCCAAGAAAAAGGCTAAAGATGATGAATATCTGTTCTTCTAAACTAACTCAACATTCATCTTTTTTCGCTTTTACTTCATTTTTATAAATGCAAAAATAGATATAAGTAGTGTGAGAACTTGAATATATCACTATACTCTGCTGATCATTATGGTTCAAACAGTTAATATTTCAGAAGATGAACTTGAATTTATCAACCAATTTCTGTTATCTCTTGAAGCCGTGGTAAATGAAAGAAGGCAATGGGAGATTGAAACATTGCTTGAGGGAGATGGTTTGGAAGGTGTAATTCAGGCTTTCCTTAGTATGATTACAGCAAATTTCCATAACACGATGGCGAGGTTTAGAGTTTATCCTCGCTTTATCAAAAAACTTGAAGACGGTAGAATTCTTATTCACAGTTCAACTAGAACCTCTCCAACTGAAAGTATGGACATTACTTGGACTCTCAAACACCCAAGAAACGAATTTCAAAAATTAGTGCTTTCTAGAATAAATTCCATGACTGTACCAATATATGAGGAAACCAGAAGAAAAAGAACTGAGATTCCAAGGCTAGATGAAAAATGGAAAGGATTTATGTCAGCAGTAAGAAAAGTTGATCTTATAAATAAAATGTATATGAAAATAAAGGAGGATAGTGGAAAACAAAAAGCCAAAATGTTGTTTAATGATAAAGCAGAGTTTCTCGAAGAAGTTGATACTTTGTTTGGTTTTCTTGAGGGGCCCTTCAAATATATCTCCTATATAGCGGTTATGGGCGCAAATGTAGAAGGGTGGAAAGGAGTAATTATGAAAAAAACTGACGATTACGAGGTTATTTTTGATGGATTTAGAGAACTTGAAGCATTAGAATCATTGACAGTTGTCAAGAAAATGACTGAAAAAGAGTATATTGATTTGCTCAATTATCAATGGCAACAAAGAACAAAAAGTAGTGGGATCAAAATAGAAATTGAGGTACAGAAAGATATTCAACGGATTATCTATAAAATCAAGAAAAAACCAGCAGCGAAAAAAGGCAAAAAGAAATTAGTAAAAGGAGAAAGAACTGTAAAAAATAAGTAATGCTCTTTTTTGTTTCTGATCTTTGTGCTCTTATTAAATTCTCCATAATCAAGAAACAATTATGCTGAATCTGTGAACTTTCTATTGTCCTTGCCACAGTTTGTGCAAATATTGCTCCCGCCTGTTATATCCTCTCCGCAGAATCTACATGTGATTTCATCACCCTTTGTTAAACTAGTAAACACGTGTCTAACTCCAACAATGATTAATCCAACAAGAAAAATTGTGAGAATAGAGATATTAGCTGTAACTAGTATGAGAAATGCCTCATCTTGTAAGTTAAAAACCCCA
>DAOVRE010000236.1 GCA_030628305.1 Candidatus Heimdallarchaeota archaeon
AAACATCCAGTTTAAAATTGTTGGAGAAACAAACAGTACAGCTGTAGAATGAGAATGTTTCTCTCTCTACAGCTGTACTGTTTGTTTCTCCAACAATTTTAAACTGGATGTTTCCTGATGAGAATGAAACAGAAACAAGAATCTATATGGATGAGGAGGTAATTCAGCAAACAGAAATAAAGTCAGATGATGAACTTACGGTTAAGTTTAATGATACAGAACAATCGTTGGTTGTGGGGGGAACATTTGTTTCACCTTATTACTTCTTCAAAGACAAATTTGATAACAAAACATTACTTTCTTCTACAATATTACCCTATTACATAGATTCTTTTCAAGAGTATGAGCTTCATCTTGATATTTATTTGGACATAGATTCCACTTATCTACTTGGTTTTAAAACTACCAAGCTTATTACGTGGCTGGAAGACTTTCATTCTCAAACTACATATTTAGTTGATGAACTAAATGATGAAACAGGTGTGCTAATAAAATATCACACGTCCCTTACATTATATAGAGTTAGAGCTTCCTATGAAAATGCTGTCATCAATTATAGCATGATAGAGCTGGTGTTACTTCCAGGTTATATCTTGCTTGGATTAGTGCTGTGGGTATTATTAAAGGAAGGATTTATGGATTTAAAGCATGAGTTACAATTATTCCTGACTAGAGGGGCGAAAAAATCTCAATTTGTCAAACATTATTCTATGATCTTTGTAGTATCTGATGTAACCATAGTACTCTTATTTGCGGGGATAGGGGAACTAATATCACAGTTAAGCTACCAAATATCCTCCTTCTCAATGTCCCTTGTAGGCGGAATATTAACACTAATTCCTCTCGAATTTCTAAAAATTTATTTCTTACATGCATTTGCATCAACACACATAAAGGCTTTCACTCAAGAACATATAAAAAAATCAATAAAAGTAGACAAAAAAGACTTATCATTCAGACAGATGTTTAGTCTCCTAGGCTTGGGTGCGTTTTTTTTGCTCTATTCCATTATCTTGCCCCGTATTCTCCCTAGTGAATTCATATCGATTTATATTCTAATTTCGCGAATCATAGCTGGGTTTCTCTTTCTAATAGCCATCACGCTCTTTTCTCTTAGAATGAGTTTGAATACAAGTATAAGCCTACTCAACAAGATTTCAAAAAAAGCTTTTGCAGTAACAAAATTCATCGAAAGCCTTTTTTTGGCTAAAAGGCGTAATTTCAGACTTTTTACCCTAGTTAGTTTCTGGCTTATAATTGCTTCTAGTTTCACGCTAAATGCAATTGAACTAAACAAAAAATCAGACCAGTTGTTATCTCAAGCAAAATATCTAGATGTGGAATTATATACAAAAGGAATAGATCTCGTTAACCTATCAGCTGTACTATCTATTTTATCAGATGAAGATGTTGAGAACTATATTCCCATTACTGAGGGAAGAGAAGTTTGGGATCATTATGAACGAATTTATTTTCTTCCGATTCTAAATATTACTGACGCTTGTCCTTCTTTCTTTAGATTGGAAAATGCGAGAGGAGAAAAATTTGATTTCCAAGCAATGGCTCAAACAAATCACTCCCTTTTAGTATCACATAATGTGATTGAAAGAAAAGGCTATGAAATAGGGGATAATATTTCAATAAATCTACATTTTAATCCAAGTTTTGATCCTGATACGTTAAATTTTCCTATCCCAGAAACATTTTCAATGGCAAACTATACTATTTTCGATGAATTCAACTACTTTCCATTTACTAACTATTATGAGTGGATAGATAGAATACAACCCCACTACAATTATGTTGCAGATTACTCTTTGCTAAAAACATGGTTCGGAGAATTGGTGTTTAGCTCTGTGTTGATTGACCTTAAGAAAAATGTAGATCCAGTGCAATGGAGCGAGAGAATCAGGGCTGAATGGGGTGCGTTGGAGGAAGATATAGGGCTATATGTACCTGGTGAAATGCCCAGTGACATTGTTTTTGTAGAACCAATAATATTTGACGATATTGCAATAATAGAGGTGTTTATGCTCTCTGCGGTTATTATTGGATTTACCTTATTTTATTTCCAATCTATGATTCGTCATAGCAAAACACAAATTCTTATTGCTTTATCTCGTGGGATGGATCGTAAACAACTTCAACGGAGTTTAGTCTTGAGTACATCCTGTTTAATACTAATTAACATCATTCTTAGTTTTCTAGTTGGGATTAGTTTTTCAGCTATTTTTCACTTTGGATTGCACCCGCTTGAATTAAAGGTGTACAACTTAATCCCCATCACACTTTCTTCCGTTATTTTCTTTTTTGTTATTTTTGGAGTGAGTATTTGTTCAACACTGGTCTCATATGTTTTTATTAGAAAACAAATTGATACAGCAGCTCTTTCACAAATGGGACCAACAATTTTAGGTGAGTATAATGTCGAGTAAATTGATAATTGAAAATTTAGAAAAAGTTTACAGGGGAGAAGTGCAAACTATAGCAGTAAGAGACTTTAATCTTTCTTCGAATCAAGGTGATAGTGTGACTATAGCTGGGCCTAGTGGGTCAGGTAAAACAACTATATTGTTGTGTGTTGCTGGATTACTAGAGCCAACGTATGGAAAAATTATTGTTAATGACAAGCTTGTTAATTCCTTAACAGATGAAGAATTGGTTAACTACAGACGCCATACTGTTGGAATAGTTTTTCAAAGTTTCAATCTCATCGAATATTTTACCGTGTATGGAAATATCGCCTTTCCTCTCTGGATTGCTCAAAGAAGTAAAAAAGAGATTAAGGAACGCGTTGAAAAACTATTAGAGGAACTTGATATCAGTCGTTACGCTCAAACCTATCCCCGTTTCTTAAGTGGTGGAGAACAGCAACGGGTAGCAATAGGTATAGCTTTAGCAAATAATCCTCAAATAATTCTCGCTGATGAACCTACAGGTAATCTTGACCGTGAAACTGCTGATATAGTGATTGATTTGCTTTTTAAAGAAGCTCAAGAACATAATAAAATTCTTCTTTTAGCTACTCACGATGAGAAAATTATTGAGAAATCAAAACAAGTTATATCTTTAGAAAAGCGAGTAGTTTAGTTCCGATGCCCTTTATTCATTGGTTGTCAGGAATTTTGCTCATCCCTTTCCCTCTTTTTCCATTTCAAACCCAAACCTATCTTTTCCCTTATTTTCCTCTCTAATGAACTCTCTTTGGTTAGTATCCCTTCTAGTGCTATTACACACCAAACTAATCCTAAAGTCAAAGCTACTCCTAATAGATTTATCAACTTATCCTCTCCGCTAACATGTGTCCTATTGTTCTCTCTGTCATCTCGAACACTCTTATTATCTCTTCACTCTCATGTACTAATTCATACAGTTTCTTCAGTTTCACTTCCCTGCCCATTGAATCCACAAAAAATATTTCATATACTCCAATAATCAACGATGAAATCAACATTACAGTTTTCCTTGATCCTAATGCTAAATTCAGTGATGGAAGTCCAGTATTACCCTCTGATGTAAAATACAGCTATGAATTATATATGACTCCCGAAGTAAATTCAGAGCGTTACGGAGAATTTGCTTTAGGCTATTTCGAAAGTCATGATTCAATTGAAATAATTGGACCAGATGTTTCTGGAGGACAATTATTATTCAAAATGAAAGTAATTGAATACTATTGGATGAATGCTTTTGATGCTGGTATTATAGATAAGAGTGAAGTTGAACCTCTTATCTCAACCTATGGTTATGATATCTTCTGGGATACACCAGGTACAGGTAACGTAGGTTGGTCTC
>DAOVRE010000260.1 GCA_030628305.1 Candidatus Heimdallarchaeota archaeon
CAATTAATGAATATTTTCGAAAATGAATCTCATGTTCTTGTCGGTTACAGTCTGAAAGATGAACTTAACGTAACTATCGGATCTGATATAAAAATTCGGATTGGCGAATTTGATGGATTTAAATTTAATTATATCACCCATGATTTGAAAGTTGCAGGTTTTGTTAGTAATGAAGGGAAAGGGAAAGACTTTGGTGGATGGGCTATTTGGACAAGTATAGATAATATCAGATCACTTATTGGCTTTGCTCAAAATGCCTGTACAGAAATAAACATCGCTCTAAGTTCAAATCATAAGGAAAATCCCATCGACAATGAGTATGCAATACAGATTGAAGAAGAACTTAAGATTCTACTGGATGCTGAAAATACAGGTTTGTTGATAATTGCATTTCGAGCTTTACTGCTGGATACTGCTGATGAAATAATATCTAATGTCTTGATTGCTTTCAACCTCTTTGGAGCTCTAATAGTCTTCTCAGGTGTTTTACTTCTTGTAAATATTCAACTAATTCAAGTTGAAGATAGAATACAGCAGCTTGGAATCTTAAGAGCTATCGGTTCTAGACGAAGAGAAATTATCAGATTGTTTCTGGTCGAATCAACAATATTAGGTGTTATTGGTTCATTTCTTGGTGTAGGAGGGGGATACATAATGTCCATTTTTCTTGTGAATAGAATAGGCAAAACATTCTTTGATACCTCAATAGGATTACAACCCATAGTAACAGGAGGAGCGGTACTATATTCAATAGTCCTTGGATTGATACTGGCAGTAGGTGCAGGAATACTCCCAGCAATACGCGCTGCTAGAGTTGATGTAATAGAGGTAATAAGAGGCATAAAGAAAACAACAAGAAAAAGGTCAGGCAATTTCATAATGGGATTAGGGCTTGCATTCGTAATGGCAGGTATAGCTATTTTCGCAGCCCAAATGATTGTTTATGATTCTTTGTTTACCACGTCTGGATGGGACACAGCTGTAGAACAATGGATGTTTATGGGTGGATCAGTTGGATTATTTGTAGGTATAAGTCTCTTGCTGGGATATGTAATTTCTAAAAAGGTTATGGGAAATGGGATTGGGTTGGCATTTATTGGAACTTCAGTATTAATGCTCATATTCTCCTTACCACAATTAAAAGATGCAGCTGAAAATAGCAAAATTTTAGCTACCTTGGCAGTTGTATTAGCTCTAGGGTCTATTATCTGGGTAGGAGTTAACCTAAGAACTGTTACTAATTTCATTAGAGGTGTAATGTATAAAACGAAATTAAAGAAAGGGGTTTCTCTAATTGCGAGTAAGTACATGACCTCAAAATCAATGAGAAGTACACTTACTTTTGGTATTTTTGCACTTGTTCTCACCATGAATATCTTTGCTGGGATCTATCAATCTACTTATTCTTATAACACTCTTGAATCAGTTGAATTTTTGAGCGGTGGCGCGTCAATATTCTTAGAGTTAGACACTCCAATTTCCAATGATAGTCTTGTTAACGTTGAGCAAGATCTTTATGCTGTTGATGAGGCAATAACTAATGTAAAAGGTATAAATTCTACGATAGCATTTATTCAGGTTGATCCGGAGGTAAGTGACTTGCACATTCCGGCGGATATATTTCCAACTTACGTAAACATGATCTTTAATGACACATTAAAGGATGGAGATGAATACGTATTTGATTTTATGTTTGATCTCTCATTGCCGTTTTTCTTTGATGATTACAAGCCTGCAGCTGCAGAAGAGTATCAGAGACAATATAGTCACAATATATGGGATTTCTTCTATAATAGGACTAAATTTAGTGTTGATGGTTCTTCAATAGATAATGAAAATGGTTTGCTTACCGTAATCTCTACAAGTCCTATGCTAGCGGCAGGGGACAGGTTTAACCTCACTGGTTTATTTACAAATCCAACTGAAGTAATTGTTATCGCAACTGTAAGACAATACCCATTCAGCCAATCTAGAGGGCTGCCTGCTCTATTGATAACTCCGGATTTTCTAGGAAAATTAAGTTACAATTTTGCTTTATTCCCAAAACATACAAGGTTTTTAATTAGTACTTCTGAGGATTTTAGAGAAGGAGAAAATACGAGAATAGCAACGAAAATCGAGGGATTTTTTAACAGCAATACTTCTGTCCTTGTCCAAAACGAGGATTTTGTTGCAGCAAGTGCATATAACGTATGGGATGTGATGTTAGAACTAGTAGACTTTCAAGTTAGAACTTTTGATTTCCTCCAATACTTTGTAGGTTTTGGGTTAATAGTTGGTGCTCTTGGAATGATAATTATTGCAGTAAGAAATGTTTCAGAAAGAAGAAGAGAAATTGGAATGATGAGAGCGATAGGATATAAGAAGAGACAAATAATTGCTTCAATAATGATAGAACTGCTCATTCTAGCCTTTCTAGGACTCATAATTGGTTTTATAAACAGCGTAATTCTAGGATTTTCCTTTGCGATTGTGTATGATTGGCTACTAATTATACCTGCAACGAGAGTATTACTTTATACAGGAATAATGATAGGAATAGCGATTGTAGCTTCCATTTTACCTGGAATAAGAGCAAGTCAAATAACTCCAGCTGAAGCAATAAGATATGTAGGGTGATAAGATGGAAGATGAAATTATACTCAAAACAGAAAACCTGCATAAAATATATGCTGAAGGCACTTCAATGGAAGTACATGCTTTACAAGGAGTAAATATTGAGATTAAAAAAGGTGAGATGGTTGCTTTTATGGGTCCGTCGGGATGCGGTAAAACTACTCTTTTGAACCTTCTAGGTGGCATTGATAAACCAACTAAAGGTCGAATTTTCATCAATGATCAAGACATTAATGAATTATTGGATACTGAGATAACAGAGTTCAGATTACACAATATCGGTTACATCTTCCAACTATTCAATCTCTTCGAATTCTTATCTGCACTTGAAAACACAGTGTTACCTTTGCTTCTAACTGATACAACTAGATTGGAGGCTGAAGAAGAGGCAAAGATGCTTTTGCGACAAATGGGATTAGGTGATAAAATTTACCATCTTCCCAATGAATTATCAGGTGGAGAGCAGCAAAGAGTCGCTGTTTCCAGAGCTCTTCTGATGAACCCATCTATAATCTTAGGGGATGAACCTACAGGGGATTTGGATCAAGAAACATCATCGGATATTATGAACCTCTTTGTTTCTATAAATGAAAACTATAAACAAACATTTCTCATAGTTACACATTCTGAACATATTGCCCAATTCTGTCATAGAACCATAAGGATAATTGATGGTGAAATAGTGGAATCTGGAAAGGAGGGATTATAATGGTAAATGAACCAATAGAGAATTATAACCCCCAAGAATTCAATGTTGAACTAACTC
>DAOVRE010000215.1 GCA_030628305.1 Candidatus Heimdallarchaeota archaeon
ACGTTTGGCTGTTCGAGCTGAATCCATTGCTACGTTACCTGCACCAATAATCATAACTGTTTTTCCACGTTTGACTGGGGTTTTATACTCTGGGAATTTGTAACCTTTTAAGAGATTAACACGGGTCAGGTATTCATTTGCACTATATACATTTACTAGATTTATTCCTGGGATATTGAGAAATCGTGGAGCACCCGCTCCTGACCCTACAAAAACTGCATCGAACTCATCCAGTAGTTCATCAACTGTCTTGTTGCTTCCTACAATATAGTTTAATTTAATTTCCACACCAATTTTCTTAAGGAAGTCAATTTCATATTTTACGATACCTTTAGGGAGACGAAATTCAGGTATTCCGTAAATAAGAACCCCACCTGGTGTGTGTAAGGCTTCGTAAACAGTTACTTTATGTCCCAATAACGCTAAGTCTCCTGCACAGGTTAAACCAGCTGGACCAGCTCCAACAATTGCAACGGTTTTACCTGTTGAATCTGGAAGTTCAGGGACTTCTTCGCCATGATCTCGAGCATAGTCAGCTACAAATCGTTCTAAATTACCAATTGCAACAGGTTGGTGTCTCCTTCCCATTACACATTTTGCCTCACACTGTGATTCTTGTGGACAAACTCTACCTGTTACAGCTGGTAAACTATTCTTTGTTTTGATTAATGCAGCTGCTTCCATGAACTTCCTCTCTTTTACAAGCATAATGAAATCACGGATTGGTACTTCAACAGGACATCCACTAACGCAAGGCTGGTTTTTACATTTAAGGCAGCGTTGAGCTTCAAAAACTGCTTCTGCTTCATTATAACCATAAGGCACCTCGTCAAAATTTTGAACACGATCAGCTGGTTCTTGGCAAGGCATTGGAAGTTTTGTACGAATAAGTTGAGTTCGAGGTTTTCGTTGTGCACTCATTTCTGTTCACCTTCTTTATCACGTTGGCATCCTTCACGATGCTTTTGATAGTGTTCCATAGCTTCTCTCTCTTCCTCTTTGTAGCTAGATAATCGTGACAGTGTTTCTTCCCATTCAACTAAATGGGCATCGAAATCAGGTCCATCAACACAAGCAAATTTTGTTTCTCCCCCCACTGTAACTCTACATGCGCCACACATACCTGTACCATCTAACATTATAGTATTAAGACTCGCTATAGTTTTGAGGTTGAAAGGCTCTGTGACTTTTGCAACAAATTTCATCATGATTGGAGGACCAACACAAAAAACTGTATCGATTTGTTGACCGCTCTCAATCATTTCTAACAATTGGTCTGTAACAAACCCTTGTCTTCCCTCTGAGCCATCATCTGTACAGATGTATAATTCATCTGCAAATTTTCTAATTTCCTCAACATTGAACAATAATTCTTTATTTCTAGCGCCAACAATAACTTCAGTATGGTTCCCTGCTTGCTTGTATGCCCTAGCAACTGGTGTTGCAATTGCAATACCTAACCCCCCACCAATTACCACTGTGTTGCCAGCATTTTCAACATGGGTTGGAATTCCTAATGGTCCTACACAATCTTGTAAACTGTCACCTTTTTGTAAATCTGCCAACTCATAAGTGCTAGCCCCAACTTTTTGAAAAATAACGGTTATCCATCCTTCGTTTACATCCCAATCTGCAATGGTTAAAGGAATTCTTTCACCTTTATCATTTGCACGAATAATTACGAATTGTCCAGCTTTGCATACTCTAGCAACGTCTGGGGCGTCAATCTTAAACCAAACACTCTCTGATGTTACATCTTTACGATCTATCAAGGTAAACATTTTTGATTCACTCTCTGACATTTTTTTGCGATAAATACAAGCAATCTGCGTTATTTTCAATAATTTTATTCCTTATTTGAATAATTCCCTATAGACATCATTAAAGAGAACTCAATACTAGGTTTTCATAATCTCTCGTAATAGCTCAGTAGCGTATGAACCCTTTGGGATACTAAAACTAATTTCTGCTTTTGTTTTTGCACTATTAACTTCATCTTCTAGCACATTTTCAATCTGCAAGCTATTAGGCAAAAAACTTATAGCTCTAAAAGTTCCTTGCCCTCCAATCTTTTGAACTATTTGTTTTTGAAATACGCTAATATCTATCCCTTCCTCATTAAGGATTTTTTCATAGATTTTTTTAACATCACCAGATAAAACTGTTTTTCGACCTATTATGGGCGCGTAAATTCTCCCATCTTTTGTTGTTTCACCTGATATGCTTTTTTGTAAATTTTGGCTGTGGTCATTCCATCTAACAGTTAGATATTTGTTGAAAATCTTTGCTTGGAATGCGTGCACAAACAGTTTTCTGAATTGTGGAGGTAAAGTGAAAAAGACTTGCTCATAATTCATTCTACGTTTGATTAATTCTCGCAGTAGTTTCCTTTCGATTGTCAAGAACCTTGGAAAAACTTCCAGAGCTTTTTTGCAATCTTCTGTTTCCCAGTAAATTTTTCTGGCTTCTTGTATTTCCTCTGATTCCCCATCAAAAACTTTACCTAGATAGGTCTTTATCGCAAGCTCAAAGTCTCCTTGAACTAATATCTTCCCAACTTGATGTGTTATGGGTCTTGACTCACCAAACCTCTGAATTCCAAAACCATTTAACACTCCTCCTTTTGTGTGAATGTCCACAAGAGATTCTTCAATAAGTTTTCGCGTTTCTACTTGAAACTGGTTTATATCTCTGATAGTGATATTAAATGCATTTCCCCAAAGATTTCCTAGTCTTATCTCTTTTAATCTTAAACATAAAGAATGCGTTTTTATTTTAGGCAAATCTAAAGTGTTCAATACTCCACTTTCGAATTTATCTTTTAAACCCCAAATACACACTCTTTGGGCAGTAAGGGCTCTTTTATCTTTTGAACCCGCGATGCTGATTTCATTACGTTCAACTTTCCATAATCTAGCTAACCAATCTAAAGCATCTGATGTATCAATATCCCTTTTTACTAGAACGAAATGAAGAAACAATCCAGGTTTTCCAGGTAGCTCTATCCTCTCTTCACGTGGATCTAATTTATGTTCTTTATCAACTATTTCACTTACAATGAAATCTTCAGGAAAATGTTTAATCTTTCCTCCAACTCCTTGTGATTCTATAATTGACGGTGTTAATAACTCAGAAGAATAGTTATTCTTCATTTATTCCAGCTCTTACAATAGTGGTAAATCTTTCGAAACTTTATCTATATTTTGTTCCAAGGAAGGTCCGATTCCAATTGCTGTTGTTGTTCCTGGAGGTAATTGAGTTAATCCAGCATCATTAATAACGGCAAAAGGAATATCCAATCTTCTTGCTTTTTCAGCAAGTTCATGAATCTCTTCTTCAGATTTTACTTTGACTGTTACTTTTTTTTGACCCTCTGAAATCCATTTGTCTGCCCAATCTGGGTAGTATTTTCTTGTTTTCAAATATGCTGAGATGGATCCATGCGCAACTTGAACAGCTGTTTTCCCTTTAGACATTTTCAAATCTGTTCGTACAGCAATAACTTGTTTATAAATGAAAGACGTCACGAAGGTAATATCAAGCATGTGTTTAAATTTGTACTGATTAGAAAGTTTGAGTGTTTTTGGGATATTATTTACAGAAATCAAACTACACTATTTTACTCAAACAATCCTAATCTGACGTACTCTGCTAGCATAGTAAGATTTTTTTTTAATACCTTTTATGTGAATTCAATAAACGCTTCTGTGTTCAGCACAGAATGGACTGTTTGAGTGATAACACTTTCAGGTATTGGCAATTCATGTTGATACTTCTTGTCAATCTCAATTTTATATTCTTTATCACTAAAAGGGGGAATATACAGAGTAGAAACCCTTGCAACAGGAATTGGATGAATGAGACTTTCAACAAGTCGTTTAGGGTCAGATGTTTTTTCTAGAAATCTTACTTCTTTATGAGCATATTGCCTTATTTTGTCTATAACTTCTGGTCTAGACAACAATGGAACATCTTGTCTTCTTGTAACTAAAATGATAACATCATCAAGCTCAACTGATGAGTAGAAAGCAATATCCTTCATAGCTTTATTGCCTTTGGAAAGGTCAACAAGTATC
>DAOVRE010000173.1 GCA_030628305.1 Candidatus Heimdallarchaeota archaeon
CATTTGAAAATGTGTCAGAAGTCAAGATAAATGCGCTTTTTTTAAGAAAATATACTACTCAAGAAACAATAACAAAATTGGTGATCTCAACACCTCAAGAGATAGCAGGGTTTGCTGGGTTAGATGTTATAGAATTTAGGGGACCTGATGTTGTTATAGGTTTATCTGGATTAAAGAGAAGGCATGATGCAAACGTTGATGTAATAACGCGAGTTGGTCCTTTTACTGAAATAGAATCAGAGTCAATAAATTTAATCTGTGGAAAAGGAATTAAGGTAAAAAATTATGAGGGAATAAACAATCTGGTAAAAGTCTTAAAATCGTGATTTAGCCGGATTAAACCCCCCACTTTTCGAGCATTCTCCTATTTTACAACTGCGACACCTAAACAATTATAAAAAGTTGAAAGATATTCGAATCACAATTAGTTTAGGTTATAATAAATGATAGAAGTGATACAAATAAGCCGTGGAGGCAGTGGGGGTGTAACGGGCGCAAAGATTCTTGCTGAAGCCGCAATAATGTATGAAGGACTTTATGCTCAAGCTATACCAAAATATGGCTCTGAAAGAAGAGGAGCAATGGTCCAAGCTTATGTCAGATTTGATAATAAGCCTATAAGAATACACAGTCCTGTGTATGAAGCTAATCACGCTCTAATACTAGACTTAAGCCTTCTAGATAGAATTGATATTAATTCAGTGGATAAAGAAGGTGTAATTATAATTAACTCAAAAGAAATCCCTGAAAGTCTGAAGGGTAGTGGAAGGAAAGTTGCATATGTAGATGCAACAGGAATCTCACAAGAACTAGGATTAGTATTAAGTGGTTTTACTTTGGTCAATATGACAATGCTAGGTGCTTTTGTTAAAGGAACAGATATTGTGAGTATAGAAAATCTTGAGAAAGCAATAATTAGTTTCTGGGGAGAAAAACGAGCGCCTAAAAATGTTCAAGCTGCTAAACGAGCTTATGAAGAAACAAAGGTGGTAATTGCATGACAAAAGGTCCGAGTTCCCCAATATTATTCCCAGCTGAAGGTGTAGCTGGAAGAACAGGCGACTGGAGAACACAGAAACCTGTTGTAGATCCAGAACTATGCACAAAATGTAACATCTGTTGGAAATTCTGCCCAGATGATGCAATCTATCAAGCAGACAGAGAGAAAGATCAAATCATTTCCTTTGATTACGAATATTGTAAAGGCTGTGGCATATGTGCCAGTGAATGCCCTAGTAAAGCAATAACAATGGTCTCGGAGGATGAATAAAATGGTAGTGAAACACGATAAAAAATCAATGACCGGTAATGATGCTGCTTCATATGCTGCACTTTATGCAAAACCAAAAGTAGTATCAGCTTACCCCATAACTCCCCAAACGACAATAATTGAAAAACTTAGTCAATATGTTGATGAAGGAAAACTTGATGCAGAATTTATTATTGTTGAGAGTGAACATTCTGCACTCGCTGGTTGTATGGGAGCTGCATGGAGCGGTGTTCGAACTTTCACAGCAACTTCTTCTCAAGGTTTACTCTATATGGCTGAGAATGTTTTTTGGAGTGGTTATGGAAGATTACCAATTGTAATGCCAGTTGTAAACCGCTGTTTAGCGCCTGGATGGTCTATTTATCAAGATCTCCAAGATTCAATGGCATTCAGAGATGCTGGTTGGATTCAAATATATACAAAGAATAACCAGGAAGTTTTCGATACCATACTTCAAGCATTCAAAATATCAGAGGATAAAAGTATAGCATTACCATCCATGCCATGTTTAGATGGTTTTGTAATTAGTCATACAACTGCTCAAGTTGATCTTCCAAGTGCTGAAGATTCTTTCAACTTTGTTGGAGAATATTCTGATCCTGTTATTGAAGTTGATATAGAAAAACCTTGGATTTATGGTGGTTTAGTAGGTCCAGAGAAATTCATAAAAGACAGAACAGATTTAATGGAAGCAATGGAACGAGCAAAGAAAAAGATTGTTGACATGAACAAAGAATTTGGAGAATATTTCGGTAGGACTTATGGAAACGGTTTAATCGAGATATATGGTGACGATGTTGCTGATTTAACAATAGTTTCTATGGGAACCATAGCTGATGAAGCTCAAGATGCTGTAGATAAGCTAAAGGAAGAAGGATTAAGTGTCAATGAAATGAGAGTTAGAACTTTCAGACCATTTCCTGAAGAAGATATTGTTGAGTTTGCTAAGAAGAACCACAAATTACTTGTGATAGATCGGTCAGTAAGTTTTGGTCATGCTGGGCAACTGCGAATTGAGATAGAAGCAGTGTTACATAGAAATAAGGTAGACACATCAGTTGAAGGGAGAATCATGGGGCTTGGTGGAGAAGATGTACCTTATACAAAAATTGTTGCTGCTGCTAAAGAAGCATTAAGGAGTGAGATGTAAATGAAAGTAACTCAAAAAGATTTATTGAATATACCTAAGAAAGCTATCTTGAAAGGACATTTTGCATGTGCAGGATGTGGGTCTACGCTTGCATTTAGACATGCAATTGGTGCAATATCTGACAAAGTGATTTTGATTGTGCCAGCAAGTTGTGCGAGTGTTTATCAAGGTGGAGGAAAAGGAGCTGCTTTTAATGTTCCAACAATCAATACCGCTTTTGCAGCAAGTGATGCCGTTGCTTCTGGTGTTAGGCGCGCAATGAAAATGAAAGGAAAAGACGACCTTAAAATTGTTATATGGGGTGGAGATGGTTCAGGAGCTGATATAGGTATTGCTACCGAAATTGGAGCTTGTGATCGTCAAGAAGATATTCTACATATCATTTACTCCAACAATGTCTATGGAAATACAGGAGGACAACGTAGTGGAGATACAATGATTGGTGCAAAAACTGCAACAACTCCTTATGGTAATACTACTCCCAGAAAAATGGTTCCTTTCATCATGATGGCAAACAATGCTAGATATGTTGCTACTGCTAGCTCTGGTTATCTTGAGGATTTAGTTTCCAAGGTTAAGAAAGCTGTTTCTATGACAGGCTTTAAGCTTATACAGATAGACGCACCATGTCCCCCAAACTGGAAGTCAGATTCAGCAGATACAGTGAAAATAGCTCAACTTGCAGTGAAGACAGGTATTTGGCCACTATTCGAATGGGATAGAGAAACCAATATTGTGGAAATCAGTCGTTCAAGTAAGAAATATGAGGATATTAACAATCGAGTAGACGTGACGGAGTGGACAAAACTTCAGGGAAGATTGAAAACCATCACCGAAGATCAGCTCAAATCTTTAAAAGCTGATACAGAACGTCAATGGAATTTCATAAGAAAATTCATGTAAGGCAGTTTCTATCTTTTTTTACTCTTTTTCCCTTTCTCGTTACCCCCATCGATGTTTTTAATAACTCTTTCACCTCTGATTTTATTGACAAGATTGAAAGAGAAGAGTGAAGTGGACGAACTATACCAGATGATTTACGGATTTATTCAAAGTTCTATCCAGCTTAAGCGTTTACCTCGCCAGGGTTGGATAAGAGTTGGCATTTCTTTGTCTGATGTTGAAAGTATTGCTGATCACTCTTACAATACAGCTATGCTCTCTCTTTTGTTGAGTGATCTTCATAATGCTCTTCATCCAACTGATCAATTAAAGACTGAAAATGTTATGCGGATTGCAATAATTCATGATTTACCAGAATGTCAATATCAAGACTTCGACAAACAACTGGAAATACTGCTGGGAATCGATCAATATACTGAATTTAAAAATCAGGTTCTCACAACTGCTAGCAACGAATTACTTTCATTAATTCTTGATGAAACTGTGAAAAATACCTGGAAAAACACATTTTCAGAGTTAAGAGATAAAGATTCAAGGGAAGCTAAATTTGTTTCTTATGTTGATAAATTAGAGGTGCTCATTCAAGCTTTATCTTATGAGGCACTTGGTTATCATTCAACTTTGTTTGATGATTTTTGGAGAACATCTAAAGAGTATCTGCTAAACTGCCCATTTGATGTTATTAATGATGTAATCCCTGTTCTGGAAAGTGAAAGAAACAGCTTGAATTAGTTTGATTTTTAAAACTAATACACTTTCAATCACTGTATTGCGGAGAGAACTATGAATCAATTTATTAAAAACGAGATTAATCTCAAATTGATATATTACCTTGAAAAGATTTATTATACATAAGACATTTGATTTATTGCCATAGAGATAGTGGTGATTAAAATTAGTGAAAACGACAAATACCATGAAATAGAGATTTCTCCTTATCATTTACCATTTTTGCGAGATCTTGGAATTAAGGTCGTTTCCATGATAGTTTTCGATATCATCTATGGACCTGTTTGCTATATGAGAGAACTGTCACGATCAAATTTTGGAGACAAATTAAAGGATGTAAGTTCTCTTTCCGAAGTTTATACGGGTTTTGCGCGTACTAATGCTGATGTTATCACCAGTTTAGAAGAAAGAATAGTTATTGGCAGATACATTGTAAGAGAAGATGATGTAGAGAATATCGTTGTCCTTCTTCTAGTATGTGTTCCAACAGCTAATCTCGATAAATTAACTAAACATGCACGATCTCTATCCGAACGAGCTAAAGGAAAGCCTGAATTACTTAATGAAGCATTAAAGCTTCTTATAGAAACTGAAAAAACAGCTGTACAAAAAA
>DAOVRE010000074.1 GCA_030628305.1 Candidatus Heimdallarchaeota archaeon
TAACGAACTCTAGTTCAGAAAGAGTTATTTTAGCAGAAACATCTATCCTGACTCACTATATTCTCCTTCAAATGAATAGTGTTCTGAAATCTTTACATCTAAATTCAGATAAAATTAAAGCTAATCTCTATCTACGTAAAGGAGCTCAATGTGCTGAGAACCTTATGATTGAATTAGCTAGTAAATTAGGAAGGCAGCAAGCTCATGAACTGTTGAAGCAACTATCAAATGAAGAAAACTTTGTTGAAGCTGTAAAAAACAATGCTGTTATAATGAAATTTTTCAGTTTAGAAGATATTGATCGAATCCTTGACCCATTAAATTATATTGGTTTATCTTCTCAGGTTGTTGAAAAAGCTCTTGAAAGTTTGAAATAAGAGAATTTATTCTTGTGATGATTCTTCTTTCAACATGCTTTCCAAAAGGTTTTTTTCTGTTTCTAGTAGTTTTTCAATTAACATAGCTCTTGTAGCATCCTCCAAGAATTCTAAAAACGCTTCTTCTTTAGAGCCATATTTTTTTACTATTCCAAGTATTTCTTTTAATCTTAAATCCTCTTGATCTTCCCATAAACCAATGTTGTATTGTAGCACCAGAAGACTACTTCCAAAAATCTCAATACCAGTACCCGCATAGTATTCAGAAGCTTGTACCAATATCTCATTATAATCTTTATCTCCTTTTTCTATAACTCTCCACAGTAATTCAACAAGAAAACTTAACCCCTTTAAATAAAAATAATCGAATTCATGTGTAATGCTGCTGATAAATCCCAAATAGTTATTTATTTCTTCTACAACAAACGAATCTGTTAGATTTTCAATGTTTAATTTGATTATCACAAAAATCAAATTGAACAATATACTCACAGACATTAGATGTTCGTTTTCAAATGTTTTCTGTAAAACTTCTGTTAAATATAAATAAGCTTCGCTGAATTGTTCCATTTTTATATGCTTCAGGGCATAAAGGAACTTCTCTGTTAATTCAAATTCATCCTTGTCTTCAAATTGCTCTTTAATCTGTTTGAGTGTCTCTTCTAATAATTCAAAATCACCACTGTAGATGTAAAGTAAGCCCTTTTCAACAAGAACTTCATTAAGAACCTCCTTAATATTGTGTTCAATTAAGAAACTTTCAGCGATTTTGTAAGATTCCAAAGATTGTGCAAATTTTTCTTCATATAAATAAATCCTAGATTTGTTTAGGTTGATGATTACCTTTTCAACTATGTTCTCTGTCTCTCCTATCATTCCTTCAACTTTTTTGTATCTACTAATGCTCTCTCGGAAGTCTCCCTTAATTGCTAGAATATCTGCAACTTTTCTTAAACATCTGACTCTTCTATTTCGATCAAATATGTCTGAATAGTGACTGTATGCGGATCGGAGCTTAACAAGAGCTTCATCAAATCTGCCTTCTTCTAAATCAAAAGAGGATTGCAGTTCTTTAATTTCTGCGATTTTCAAGCTTTCTGATATCTTGAGATAAAAATTCTTTGCATTCTCTAAATGCGAAGCAGCTTCATTTATATTACCAATTCGAGTATTTGCTTCAGCTATTAAGATGTCGCAATTTGCATTACTTTCCTCGTCACCAACTTCTAGATATAGAATTTGACAGGCTTTGAGAATGAAAATCTGCTTCTTAATATCTTCATTTAAGCTTATGGCAATTTGAGCTCTTAATCTGAGAGCATCTGTTTTACCTTTTTGATACAGAATTTCTTCAGAAAGTGTTTCAATCTGGTTAACTCTTATTGTCGCACTTTGAATATTTCCTTGTCGAATATCTCCAACAGCAATCTGCACTAATGCTTTTGCGAATTGTCTTTTATTAGCAATATTAACAATTTGATTGTAAGCTTTATCGTATAATTCTTGAGCTTTTTCTCTTTCATTTATTGAAATATAATTGTCAGCGGTTGCAATTAGAGAGAGAAAAGCTCTGTTGTAATCTCGATATTGTTTTGCCAAAGAATACGATGTATTGAAACTATTTCTTGCCATTTGATGGTGACCTATTTTTGCTAAGATTCTACCTTTAGCAAAATGAGCTTTTCCAAGATAGTATTGTGACATACCTTGTAATCGATCAATAGTCTGTGCAGATAAGATATTTCCTGCTTTGAGTTCCCCTTTAAGATAATGAACGTGGATTAAACCTATTTCAGCCGCACTAGTGAGAGAAATATTAGAAAGATTAGTTCCAAGTAATTTTGATTTTGAATAGATTTTTCCTGAGGAAATATAATCAGATGAATCTAAAGTTTGTTCTCCAAGAGTGAGAAGGGCTAATAGTTGCCAAAACTGATCAGATACTGCTTCTCTATCATCCAAAAAATCTTCAATCCTCTTCAAACCTGATATGTTGTTAGCAGATTGTAATTCAATAATTCCTTCGATAAAATCTTTAATTTGATGAAGATGTTGAGGTAATAGTCTAATATTCCTTTCAGTAAAAATCTCATTCAACCTATTTTTGTAAGATTCAAGATTTTCTGTATCTCCTATTAAATATTTAATATACACTATCCAAAAAATGGCTTCTATCAGAGGCAAGAAGTCAGAATTTTCATTTTCAATTACATCTTGTAAGTTGCTAAATGCTTGATCTATCTCACCAATCTCAAAAAGAGCAACACTACCCCATACTTTAGTGCCAACAATGGAATCAGTAATACACTTTATAGCAAGGTCATATTGACCAACCATTACTCCAATCTTGCTTGCAAGATATTTTAATTCTTCATCCCCCTCATAAACGGGATCATCAACAATATGCCATAGTGTCCTACCTAATTGTACGGATGCATCTGGGGTAAAAGTTCCTTGTAAAGTTTCAATGAAAAATTCACGTATCTCTGGGCTGATTCTATTTTGGTGAGCTAAGATTTCGGCAGGAAGCGTTTTTGGCATTTATAGTATCCTCTGTTAATAACAATAGAAATAAGAATAATTGAATAAAAAAACTTTATGTAAGTCTTTCTAGGTTTGCATCGATTCTAAGTTGACATTTACAACTTGTTTGACGCCAGGAACCCTTTCCTTTAGAACTTTTTCAACATAACCTGTAAGTGTTAGTTGACTATAGGGACAACCTCTACATGCACCTTGAAGCTCAACATGGACTGTTCCGGTTTCCTCATCAACCTCTTTAAGCTCAATATCTCCACCATCTTGTTGGAGAGCTACTCGGATTTCGTTTAAAGTTGCTTGCACTTTGTCTTTCATGATATCACATCTCTATTTGTTTGAGAATCTTATATTACATTTATAAAATGTGCTTTTCATACAAAATTGTTATTTTTTGACATCTAAGTGTTCGTTGCATTTTCAATCCTTCTAAAAGTTGCATTTACAAATGGAACTAAAGCTAGTATAATATCTCGTTTAAAGACATCTTTTCTCATAATTCTATTATCAGTAAATATTGCTGTACTTCCACCCTTCTGCTTAATATTGTCCTCTCCAATTAGTTCATCCATTATTTCCCCAAGCTCTTTTTCTGGATTGCTGATGAGTGTAGAATAGATGATTGATGGTATTGCCATTCTACCTCCTCCTGCAATAGATTCCTCCCCTCTATTATTGCCTACACAAATATACCATGTGAGAAAGGATCCATAAGAATCTCTGTCTAATCCTCCTTCAAGGCTCACATAATAATCCGCTTCTTCTAATGTTCTTGCGATTTTTTGTCTACTTAACGCTGATTTTAGTGTTTCTTCAGATGACATTGGTTGGCTTGAAACACCCTCGTATTGACTCAAATCTAAAGTTTTGTACTCAATTTTTTTGAAGTAAGATTCAAAAGCTTCTTTAACAGCTTGAATTTTCACTGGATTTTTTGAACAAATTGCTATTTTATGCATAATTATATGTTTGCAAAAGATTATCTTTTTTAAGGATAACCTCTTCTCTATCTTAAGAAAGGTGAATTGTATGGTAGAATGTCATTACTGTAGAAACCCCGTTCAATCTCAATGGAATTTTTGTCGAAAATGTGGTGCAAGATTAGTTCACAAAGAAGATCCAGAGGAGTTTATTGTAAAGGACGAAGTCGTTGAAATAGCCAAGGAAGATCCTGAATCGCCAACTGGAATGCTTTATGAGCCTTTAGAAGTTGAAGAAGTCAAAGTTGAAGAAGAAGAGAAGAAAGAGCTAACAGATGACGAGCTAGTAGAGCGCATTGCTGACGTTATTGTTAAAAGAGAAGATTATAATGCTCTTCTTAAAAAGAAAACCGATTTAGATGACGAAATCAACAAACTACTTGATCGTGTCAAAAATAAACTCATTCCTAGAAATGAAGCCTTGCCTAGAATAAAAGAATTGAAAGAAGAGGTTGAAAGTGTTTCTGTTCTAGAAGACAAATTTGAGAACTTTTCAGCTATTTTACCTATAGAAGAAATAATTGAAGACAGAAATAATGAAAAGAAGAAACTCAAAAAACTAAGTGGTCTTAAGGGAGACAAAGCAGTTAGTAGAGCTACACTAGAGGAAATGGAAACTAAATTCAAGAAAAACATCAAAAATCTAGAACTTAAGCTCAATGTTGAACTAGCAAAGATGAGAAAGACCTTTGACGCTTTAGAGAAAAAGATGAAAACTTTGCAAAGAGATCTAGAAATTCTTTATGTCAACTCACAAACAGGTGAGATTTCAGAAAAAGAATATGGGAAATATAAACAAGAGAAGTCTGTAGAAATTGATAGAATGAAGAAAGTAAGCAAAACAGTTGCAAATATTCTTGCAGAAGCAAGATAATTAGGTGTTTATAATGATAAGAGACTCTATACACGATATCAATGAAAGATTAACTGTAGTTGAAGGACCATCAGGAGATGGAGGAGAAAAAAACCGCGGATATATAGTTGGAAAGGATTCTTTTGCAATCATAAATACTGGAAAACGTGGAACAATCGAAACTGATTTCCAAGAAGCTATCTTCAACAAAGGTAAGGATGTAAAAGATGTAAAATATATCTTTTTGACACATGCATATCCCGATATAATGGGTGGTGTTTACAAACTAAAGAAAATTTTTCCAAATGCTCAAGTTGCTATACATGAAAAACTAAAGAGCATAATGGAAGATCCTAAGGATGAATTAAGAGCAGTCAATTTTAAGTTCTCAAGAAAAGAACGTCTTTATTTTGCAGTGAAAAAAGATCCTTTTGATGATTTGGATAAATTTAAACCTAATATTTATTTCAAAGATGGAGATAAATTCGATATTGGAGATACTAAAATAATGGTTGTAAATTTTGATGGAACAAGCTTTGGCCATAGTATGTTTTTCTCTACAACTGAACGTACTATGTTCACCGGTGATGCTCTTAACATTTATCCTGCCCTCCCAAGTAGTTACATCATAGATTATACTGGAAACTATAAGAAATGGTTCAAGAACATCGAATTCCTTGAAAAGGCGAAAATTTCCGTTTTATGTCCTGCTCATGATGGTTACCAAGAGGCTAGACACGTTTCTCCATACATACGTGATGTTAAAGAATCATTTATGCAGTTTGAGAGTCAGCTCTTAATGGCAATGACTGAGCAAAAATATCTTACTCAAGATGAGTTAATTGAAAGAGTGCATTCTTCGCAAGGAATAGTTTGGTATCATCCCTATATGATGATGGCTCCAAAAGTGAATATGGAAGCACACCTCAATAAACTAATTGATGAGAAGAAGGTTCAGAAAAACGAGAAATCAGACCCAGTTACATATACTTACATAGGTCCAAAAGATAATTTCTACTAATTGAACATTGTTAGAACCTCTTTAACTAAACTAAGAGGATTCTCAATATTTTTTACATTAACTTGTGCAAATCCTTTGTTTCCTCCTCCCTTTGAACCTGTTTTTTCAATTATTATATCATTGATTTCTTTTGCGCTTAGCTCATCATTAGTTGATATGAAGTAGAGAATATCGTTTCTACCTAAAACCACTATGAAAAATCCTTTTTCCAATTCTCTTGCTGCTGATTGTAGGGCTTGTCTATCTATTTCAGGTAGATTCAGGAATACTATCTTGTTATCATTTATTTCTTGACTCCTGTAAGCTATCTCACTGAAAATCATTTTGAGGAGACCAAGATTTCCTTCTTGCAGAATTTTACCTTCATCTAGTTTATTTATTAACATCTCAACAAGCTTTCCTCCCTTTTTTGCTGTAATTTCTTCGAGATTTATCATTAGAATCCTTTGTTTATTCACTGAATCGATTCCGTGTTTATCTATGAAGAATTTCAGTGAATTGCCTTTGAAAGTATCAAGAAATATCCCTTTAATTTCTGAAAGATTTTTAACATGAACTCCTCCGCAACAAGTCAAATCATATCCTTCTCCCTCACCAAGCTGTATTAGTCTCACTCTGTTTTCATTTGAGATTTTCCCTCTGGCAACATCTCTATATTTTCTCTTGTATTCCTCTTTATCCACAATTATAGAGATAACCTCTGCTCCTTTGTTAATCAATCTATTAGATTCTTGTAGTACTTCTGAAATCTCTACTTCAGATAAGTTTCTTGAGACTTCAATGTCTATTTTTTCATCGTCAAAATTGGCTTTTAGTGTTTCAATATCAAATAATCGTTTCAAGACATGTGAAATAAGGTGCTGAGAAGAATGAGATTTCATGAAGGAATATCTTCTTCCCCAATCTAGTTGGAGCAAAACTTCTGCTCCTTCTTCTAAGCTTGAATCTCCAGCAGGATCAATTTGAAGCCAATTCCCATCTTCTCTTTTCTCTATGCCTACAACTTTGATATCTTGTTGTTGGTATACGATTAATCCAAGATCTGACAATTGCCCTCCTCCACTAGGATAAAAAAGTGCTTTATCTACTTTAACTTTATTTTTATTTATTCCAATAACTTTCGCTACTACTTCTCTTTGATAAGGTGCACTCCAGTAAATGGGAGAAAAGTTATTCATATTCATGAGTTGAATTAAAGAAAGAACGATAAAAAAATTATGCTTTAAACATTTTAGTATTTTAAAAACAAAAAAGAAAAGAAATAAGTGGTGGTGTTTACAGCTTTGCACCGCAATTTATGCAGAATTTATCTCCACCAGGATTACTTGCATTGCATTGTTTACATACTGCAGCCACTGGTCCTTGTGGTTTAGCAGGAGTTGTTGGTTGATACACATCTTTTGATGGAACATATGTTTGTCTTGGTGCTGCAGTGAATTTTTTATCTTTTTTGTCCTTCCAAACAGCTTCACCAATTGCAGAACCAATAGCAGCTACACCTATACTGATGCCTCCTACAATAATGACAGCTATTATTAGAATGATACCAATAATAAGTATAACTGGTCCAAGTACAAGACTACCGATTAATTCTCCAATATCACTGGCAGA
>DAOVRE010000193.1 GCA_030628305.1 Candidatus Heimdallarchaeota archaeon
AATTATCGGCAAATCTAATGATGATACAACGGTTAGAAGATATACTATTACAATAAACATTGAATGCACATCATCTGTTTCTTTAAGATAACCGAACCAGTTGTATGTTGCATCAAATCCTTTGACATAATCATCTTCCTCCCAATAACATCTCGATTTCAACTCATAAATAACCTTAGAATTTTCAAGACCCAATGGTTCATATTTTTCGATTTCTGCAATTTGTTTAAGAACCTTCTTGAAGTCCCTCTGATGGAAGTATTCATAGGCTAGCTGAACTCTTACACCAACAATAATCTCATTATATTTTAATTTCTTAGCAAGAGACAAAGCTTTAGCTAGGAAGACTATAGTTTCCTGATTCAAACTGGAACCTAATTGGGCTTTTAGAAGGAAGGATTTCATTATTGTAAAATCATCTTTCCACTGTTTACCAACGCTCAGTAAGAATCCGCATATTTCTTCAGATTCGTCATATTTACCTTCTTTCAAAAGGTTCTGACCTTTAATAGCTAAATCACTCACAAATTTCTCTTTATCGGATTCATACGAAATCTCGAATTGTTGAGCAAACTTTGATAAATCGTCCTCACTGTATTTAACTCTCTTTTTCTTTCCACTTTTCTTATCAATTTTTTTTGGTGGGGACATTATCTAAAACCAAGTGAGATTATAGTCAAAACACCTAATTTTACTATATCAAAGTTGTGCTTAGACAAAAACTTCATTTAAACTAGTTTAATAAAGTTCATTAATGCCTTTAAAAACTGTAGAGTCAGTGAATAGGATTGAGTGATTCAAAGTGGCTAAATTTTAAAGAGACTACTATAAAATATCCGGAAGCCTCTATTTATGAAATCTTTCTTAATGTAACAGAAAGAGATCTTGATAAAATAATAATAGAACAGGGAAAGGAATCTTATACTCCTCGACAACTGATCAAGTATTCAAACAAACTTGCTGATTATTTCTTATCTGAGAATATACAGCCTCAAGATACTATTTCTGTTCTTTTACCTAATACAATTTGGTTTGTTGTATCAGTTTTTGCTGCTTTTCAGGTTGGAGCTAAGGTAACACTCATCAATCCCAGATTATCCCAAAAAGAAATTGAGTTTCAGATAATTGATTCTGAAACGAAAATTCTTATTACAAATGAATCATTCTGTGAGTTAATTTCAAATATACCAAAACATTACAAATTGCTTTCAAGTATTTTAACACCTGATTCAAAATGTAAAATTGATTCTTCAAATGACAGTAAAATAATGAATATGGAAAGCATATTCAAGCAAGAGGACCTATTCACAGGTATAATTAGTAATTCTGAAGATGTTGCATTCCTTCTTTACAGTGGAGGTACAACGGGTTTAGCCAAAGGTGTAATGCTCACACATTTTAATATGATAGCAAATGCATACCAATTCAATCATTGGGCATCTAGCATACCAAGAGAATATTCAAATGGTGTTTTATCTTCTCTTCCATTATGTCATAGTTTTGGTCTCCAATGTGGTTTTTTTGCTCCTTTATTTAGAGGAGAAAAAATCATCATACTTCCAAAATTCCATCCAACAGATGTCATAAAGATTATAGAAGAAAAAGAAGCTTCATCCTTTTATGGTGTTCCAACAATGTACATAGCTATTTTAAGACAGAAAATTGAGGATTTCAACATATCGTCTCTCAAAATATGTATATCTGGTGGTTCTGCTTTACCAAAAGAAATTCAACGTTCATTTGAAGAAAAAACTGGCATTTCAATAGTTGAAGGATATGGTTTAACTGAATGCAGTCCTGTTACGCATATCAATCCTTACGGAAAAACAAAGGCAAATTCTATTGGAGTACCACTTGTGGATACTCATGTAAGAATCATTGATTCTCAATCAATAGAACAGTTAGAAACAGGTGACGTTGGGGAATTGACCATCAAAGGTCCTCAAGTGATGAGAGGTTACTGGGGAAAGGGGCTTGAATCTGTCAATGTTTTCACACCTGATGGATGGCTAAGAACTGGTGATCTTGGTAAGGCAGACGATGAAGATTATTACTTCTTAGTAGATAGACTAAAAGACATCATCAACTCTGGAGGCCTCAAAATATATCCAAGAGAAATCGAGGAAGTGCTTTTCAAACATCCTGCAATCAGCGTAGCTACGGTAATCCCAATTCCTGACAAGTATTTTGGAGAGGTTCCCAAAGCTTTCATTGTTGCAAAAGAGGGACATGATCTTACAACTGAAGAAGTACAAGATTTCTGTAATGAACAGCTCTCAAGATATAAAGTTCCTAAGTATTATGAAATCATAGATGAACTTCCTTTGAGTGCAGCTGGTAAAGTTTTAAAGAGAAAATTAATAGAGAGATTTCCATCAGAGGACTAATTCATTTTCACTCTTTTTCTAATTTAAATTCCCTATCGAGCACAAATTTTCGAGAATCTATATTTCTACGAAACTTTTAATATGTTAGATTAAGAGATAGATATAAGGTGGATTTATGGGGATTGTAGATGACGAAAGCATGAAAGAATTTCAAATTGAACTTATAGAAAGTTTAATTGATAATCAACTATTTGATGAAGCCCTGCCTTTTCTAGAAAGAATGATGAAAAAGTACAATGATCCATACTTCATTTATTTAAAAGGAAAAGTTTACTATTTAACTGGAAAGTTCAAACAAACAATCGAAGAATTAACTTCAGTTATTGCCATGGATTCTGATTTTTGGAAAGCTCACGAACTTCTAGGAGAGACTTATAGATTAACAAATAGCACAGAATTAGCTGAGACTTATTATTTTAAAGCAACATCTCTAAATCCTCAAGCAATCCAATCATGGCTTGGAAGAGGGAAAGTGGCAATGCAACGAAGAGAGTTTCAAATTGCTGTTTTATGTTTTGAGACTTATTTGAGAAACAAGAAAAATGATTCCGAAGTATGGAGATTGCTTGCCCGTAGTTATAAAGAATTAGAAAATCATACTTCTGCAATTGATGCATATAATGAAGCAATTGATATTGACCCAATAAACCAATTGCTCTACGAGGAATTAGGTGATTTATTTCAAGTAATCGGAAGAGAAGATTTAGCACAGCAAAAATATCTTGAGGGATTACAAGTTGAGGAAAAAACAAGACCAATAAAGAAGGAATTGTATCACAAACTTGCTCGTTTGTATTTAACTAAAAAGAATAATCAAAAAGCTTTCAATATAAGTAATGAGCTTCTGGCCCTATTGAAAGATGATCCTGAAGCTACTTTCTTATCAGGTAAAGCTTTGATACGACTAGGGCAGAGATACGAAGGGATAACAAGAATCAAACGAGCAATAGAGAAAGACCCTCAAGTAGAGTATAAGGAATTTCTAAAGAATGTGGATAGAGAACTCTTCAGCCCCAGATAAATGTGATTAGATTCAATCATCAAAGAAAAAATTGATAATCATACAAATAAAAATGAATCTGTTTGAAGATGAAAGATAACATTCAATATTTTCTTAAAATAGCTATAAGGGATTTAGCTAAATATTGTTTTATGGTATGGGATTATTTTTACACACCTAACATTTTTCAGGTCGAAGTCATTAGTTCAACTTTGAGATGCACATACGGACATCACAACCTAATAAGTGGAAAGATTAATCCTGACATTTTTTCAAACATAGAGGATAGAGGAGAAGTTGTTATTTCTGCCGATTTGGAATGGATGCCAACAATAAAAGAGCATTTCACAGATCTAAAACTATTGGACCCGTCCATGGATGTAAATACATACAATTCGTTTCTATGTATGGAATTATCTAAAAAAGATTTTCAAGCAAAGGAAGAATATCTTTCAAGAAAGCTCACTCCAGACGATCAGAAACTAGTATCAATGAATCGGAAAATCCACATGGATAGTGGAGTAGGTGGTGTAGGTATTCTTGAAAATGGGTCATTGGTTGCTTGTGGTTTTGCTCCACACGTAGTGAAAGAAGGGAATTTTTCATTTGCAATTGTAAGAGATGTTTGGACTCAACCATCTTATAGAGGAAAGGGTTTTGGATACGATGTCAGCTCCAAAATCTGTAACATAGCATTTGAAGAAGGAGTCGAAAAGATATTTCTCTGGGTAGAGGAAAACAATAAAGCTGCTGTTCATATTTATGAGAAAATTGGATTTAGAACAGCAAATAAGACCTATTCAGTTATTGCTAAAAAAAAGAAATTAAATACCAACAAATGATCTAAATTGCTTCTCAATTTGCTTAACATCAACTCGCATGTTGACGTCTGAAACAATTATTATAGGAGTTTGAACGTTCTTTCTTAATTCGATTATCTGATTCTC
>DAOVRE010000254.1 GCA_030628305.1 Candidatus Heimdallarchaeota archaeon
CATTTTCTCCTCCATGCTTGAAAGAATTGTCAATTATGTTGAATAGTACAGAGTTGAGGAGCTGGTTCCCCATAACTAGTATTTTTCTATTCCTTAATCGAACAGAGACGTTTTTGAATAATTTCGTCATGTCCTCGATAAATGTAATGGGAATGGCTACTGTTTTAAGACTGGAATAAATTTCTTCTTTTGTTCGTAAATTACTGATCCTTTCTTTCATTAGTTTCAGACGTTTCTGAGCCATCATCATCAAATCTACAGATGGTTTTTCTTTGTAGATTTCAAGCGCATTTGAAATTACTACAATATCATTACCAAAATCGTGTCGTAAGAATTGGGTTAAGACAAGCAAATCTTTCAATTTATCATCTAAATCAAGGTATAGTTTTTTGTATTTTGTTCTTTCTGATTCAATTTGACTTAATGTTGAGATGCTGACGTTACTACTCCTAATCCAAACAAGTACAACAAACAGCAAAGTAAACGCAAACAGAGTCATAGCCCTTGATGTAATTCTGTTCCCAAGCCCCTTATAAAGAGCATACACGAACTCAAAAACATCTCCAACAAAGAGAAAGAAGTAACCTGATAACAAAGCCAGGATATAGTATCTAAAATTAGCTTCTACATATAGAATATAGAGTGTTACAAGCAAAACCATAATTATAATATTGACAATTAGAAATGGAAGATAAAGCAAAATATCGTTTAGAAGTATCTCTGGTGTAGATAAAGCTACTCTTAAAACTATAACGCCTAACAAGATAAATCCTGAAGAAGATACTATTGATCCAAAAAGCAAAGTAGTTCGATTTTCTTTTTTTATGTGTTTAAAATCCACAATAATTCTATAAATTAGCAATATAAGGATAGGCAGATTTCCTGCTAAATCTGAAAGCGCATTATAAATATCTACTGGGTAACTGGAATAAATTGAGATTATATCAAATATACCATCTATTAAATAGAAAAACATGGAAGCGCTAAGAAGGCTGAAGAATATTCTTTCATCGTGTTCCTTTGATCGAGATGCAAAAATTACACAAAAGAGCATATTAGCTAATAAAATAGCTGTTTTCATGTAACGATAATAATTTTTATAGATTATCGACTCAGCAAAAATCATAGGTAATACTACAATAAAGGGAATTGATAATAGAAAACCCACATAAATTCTCTTCATTAGGTATTATGTGATTTTTGGCTTTCTTAAGTTTTTACTTAAAATTGGCAGTGAAAAGATGAAGAAAAAGAAGAAAATAAGAAAGAAAAGAAATTGAAATATCACTTAAAGTACGCAAATGTTAATTTTCTTGCTTCTGTAAGGGTTTTTTCAGAGATAGTCTCAAATGTAAAGTCTAAGAAATTCATACCTTCAGTGTCTAAATCAATGGTTTGATCTCTCTCAGATTTTCTTTTTAATTGCGATTCAGAAGTTAATTTAAGCAAAGAAAGGAAAATATTTTCCAAGTAACCAAAGAATGTTGTTTCCCCTTCTACGAAAGGTCTAGCTGCTATGAGTCTGAAACCTAACACATGAGGGTTTAACTCATCAGAATCTTCCTTATCGAATACATGAATGGGAAAGTTGTTACCCAACCCTCCATCAACTATATAATTTGCTGAAGATATTTCATCAGTAACAGTTACGATTTTGTCACCTTCAATTTTCATAACCACAGGTTTGAATACCATGGGAATACTTACAGACATTCTTAAGGCATCAGCAACACAGAGGTTCTTCCATCTTTTATCGTTTCTGAAGTAGTAGACTTCATTGGTAGAAACATCAAATGCAGTAAGAACCAAATCAATTTTGAAAGTATCATAGAATTGCTCAAAAGTACAATTCTTAATTCCGGATTTGAACTCGATAAATTCATCAACTGCATCTCTTAAAGATTCGGACAAAAAAAGCCCAAGATCATATTTCAAGCTGTACATGCTATCAGCCGAGTTTTCTAAAACAATGTCAATAGCGGATTTTGTTGTTTTTGTTTTTGCAATATCATGAATAACGCCAAATATCTCATGTTTAGGTTCTGTGGTCACCACTTTTCTTGATTCGTAATCTATATACCACTTGACTAATCCTGAGAAAAAGCCCATATTGAATTCTTTGAAAGCTTTTACGGGGAGTTTAACCAAACCTTTCAATGTTTTTCTGGAGTGTTTGAAGGTTTCCCAATATTTGTCAAATAGCATTCGGTCTTTATCGATTGGTCGGTCACTAATTATGTGTCTGGGGTTGTCTAATGTGTGAACTGTAGGTATTTTTCCAAATTCCACTGAATCGAGAATCTTTTCGTCTAAGTCACCTGTTAAAACAGTGTGTATTTCCTCTGATGTAAAACCAGCTGCAACAAGCAAAGCTGTAAGTCCACCAACCGAAGTTCCTGCAATACCATGGATTTTTTTATGGTCTAAACGATACACATCTTTTCCATTTACATTAACAGTTTTATAAGATAATATGTCTAATTCTTCGAGTGCTTGAAGAGGGCTAAGATAAATCAAGCCTTTTCCTCCTCCACCCTCAAAAACTAGATATTTAACATCATCTTTAGATACCTTCATGATATAACCTCTTAAATTCAACTTACTGTTATCATTCTTGTACACCCTACTTTATTAATATTTGCAGTAAGGGAATTGGAGGTTGACATAACTATTTTTTTCTATATAGAAAAATTACAGTCGCTATCACAATAATTACTAGTCCAATTAAGGAATAGCCCCATAACGGAAATCCAGAATCACTCTCTATCCAGGTTTGATTAGAGTCAATAGAATAATAGGTTTTAAGGAAGGATTCAATGGTACGTCCAGTTATCTTCAGACTTTCCGGATCGATATTGCTTAAATCATCCAAATGAGTATGATGATGTGTCCAGTCGCCATATAGAAAATCAATGATTAAGTCAACTACAGGAATATCTAGTTCTGTAAAGGGTATATGATCATCATTAATAGACATGGTTTTAGGGGTAACAGGAAATGATTCATTATAACCCAATAATCTTCCTTCTGTGAAAATACCCTCGTGTAAGTTATCATCAGATCTCGATTCTTTTATAAACGTGAGATTAGTTCCACCCACCATGTCTAGTAATATAAAACACTCTAAAATTTCCTCTGAAGGGTCATAAAAATTTTCTATGTTTTCAACAAAAATGGGTGAACCTTCTACGTAGCCCCAATCTTGTATACCATACATACCATTGGTGTATCCTTGGTCTTCAGCATCGATAAAAAGAAACCATACTTGACAAGTAAGGTTAGCTGTATAGAATGAGAGAGACCGTGCTAGCTCGATTAAAACAGCAACACCTGAAGCACCATCATTAGCACCAGGAATAGGTAAGTTTCTGTCAATATAGTCTTTTTCGGAAACATTACGAGAATCCCAGTGAGCACCTAAAATGACAATCTTTTCTTCATTAGTGTTTAACTTACCTAGGATATTTTGACATTCATAAGCTGCTTGACCTTCTTTCTGAATCGTAAAATTGTGAGTTAACACCAAA
>DAOVRE010000221.1 GCA_030628305.1 Candidatus Heimdallarchaeota archaeon
AGGTCAAGTTTTGTATAGTTTCATGTGACATGAAAACATCATTTTATGTGACATACAAACATCATTTTATGTGACATATAGAAAACAGTATTTCAATTTCCAACTTTTACCATTTTGCTCCTGTTCTGAGAAAGTTTAAATGGTTTGTATCTCTAAGTTTAACGACTGATTATAAAGAGGATGAGAGTTAAATGAAAATAGGTTTAAGAAACGAATCAAAAACAATTTTACTAAGTCTAGTAGTATTGTGTTTAATGCTTGGGAGTATGGGAGTTAAAGCACGACCAGAAATGAGCGTATTGCTTTCAACACCTTCCATAAAACCAGGAGAAACTATTTCTGTATATATTGAGTTTGAGTATGAAAATACATTTCAAAAAATCGAGGAAGTTCGGTTGTACTATAGTGTCAATTCTTTAAATTATGATCACCAAAAATTAATTTGGCTCGGTACATATAAACCAGAGAACGCAACAGTTACACTTTCGACTTCTGAACTTGATCTTGAGGATGGAGATTATATTAAGATTAAGTTTGTGTGTGACTGGTACGCGGTTTTTGTCGAGGGTTCTTTTACAACTGGAGTTACAGTTAATGTCTATGAAGATAAAGTCTCAAATGGCGGTTCTATCATAGGACTTGTTTTTGGGATCGTTGCTTTAATTTCAATGTCTATAATTCCAATTGTTAGGAGAAGGAAGAAAGGGTAATTTTTTCTCTTTTTTTACCATTTTCCGACAAAAACGAATTTTGATGAGACTATATACGATTGTGCAATTTCTTGTACACCCGAAATGAACTGCTTGATTAATAAATATGAATTTGTTCAAATATTGATATACCTTAGAGATGAAATGAAAGATATGAATGATGCTCAGAAGATCCACGAAGTAATGACAGATCTCATGGAAATGGACCAACCGAAGATAAAAGAAAAATATAATCTATTCTGATTGGAGAGTCTTTTCTATTTCTTGCAGCAATAGAGCTACTTCTTTTCCTTTCTCAGTAAGGCAATAATAGTTCTTGTTATACTTACCTCTTCTTTCAGAAATTAGGCTTAAATTCAAGAGAATATAGATAGAACGATAAGCAGAATGTTGTGAAACAGTTTTTGTAATATCAGTAATTTTCAAGTCTTCTTTCAAGAGTAAAATTAGAATTTCTAATAAACCAGTTTGTCTAAATTCTGTAATCCTCACATATCTTAATACGATATATCGGTATTTAATATTACTATTGAAATAACTTCATTAAGTAATATCGGCATATTGGTTTCCGCTATGTTTATATACTTTTTAAGTATTTTAGAATCAATGACAAATAAATCAGAGAAACTCAATTTTGTTGCAAAGATTATTGCAAATAATAGGATAACTATCCCAGAAGTCCCAAGATCACTTTTAGAGCTAGAAAAGGGGGATATAATCGAAGTTGAGATTAAACGAATTGTAAAAAAACAGGAGGTTGTCGCTTCTGTCTAATAACGAAGGTAAGATTACCATTACTTTCAAGCTTGATTTTGATGAAACAGATGAAATTAAGGAAGGTAATTCTTTCAGATCCTCAGCTAAATTTACTACTTTAGAACAATTAGGAGAAAAAACTGAAATAACTTGCATCAATCTAAGGAAGAAACTCAAAGAGAACTTTCCTCCACAATTTAATCAAACAAAACTAGAGGAGGAGAGCTAATTGTCTCAACTATCATTAGAAGATGCAGATAAATCTTCTTGGGCTAAAAATCGAGCTGATGAATGGAATGCTGCTTTAATCGAGGTTAAAAAAGAACACAAACTAAGTAACAAAAAAATCCTTGCTATGTCTGAGGGCAATGATCCTTACTGGATGACTTCTGGAAAGATGCTTAAAGCTTTGTGGGCAAAGGAAATAATGCAAGAGACAATTATTCCCCACATTAAAAGAATTGGTATTGAAAATATTCATTTAAGAGATATTCATTATACTCTCGCAAGTAATCCAGAACAAAAAACATGGAATGGAGAAAGATATCTTAACACAGATAATTGCTGGAAGGATCTTATTCTCTCTTTCGCTGTTGCAAGATATACTGCAATGATAGATTGGCAACTTATAAGAGATAAAAAAAACATCTTTCAAGAACGAAGTTTTTATGCTGAAAATGAGAATTTCACAGAAAAGCTTGAAAGAGGAAAAGAAGGAATAACTGTAAATAATATAATCTATGAAAATATACTTTATCGTTTTTCTAACATGCTAAACGCATGGCATTGGATGAATGTTCATGTAGAGATTTGGGTTGAAAAAGATTTACCTCTTCTTGAAAAGGTTTGTACCAAACACAAAATTAATTGTGTTGTTGGTGAAGGAGAAACTTCCATCACGCAGGTTTTTCAGCTTGCTGATAGAATCAGTAAGATCAAGAAACCTATTAGAATAGGCTATGTCTCAGATTGCGATGTTGTAGGCTCGAATATGAGTAAAGCAATGGCAAGAAAACTCGAATTTCTCAGCTTTTCAAGGGAGCTTAATACAGATATAAAAGTAGTACCACTGATGCTTACACCTAAACAAGTATCAGATTTTAATTTACCTACAATACCAATGAAGACTTCAAAATCTAGAGCTTATGAAACCAGAAAAGATAACTGGTTTATTTCAAGAGAAATGGATGGAGCTGTAGAAATAAATTCTCTTCATGCTCTTTATCCAGACGATTTTAGGAACATATTAGAGGATTTTATTCTTAGCTACAAAGATATTGAACTATGGAACAAGGTAGAACAGTTTAATGAAACTGTGCAACAGTTTGTCCGTGAAAAGATAGATGAAAACAACATTGACATAAGTAGCATTATTGATGCTATTGAAAATGTTGATTGGGATAAAGTAACCGAAGAATATGATGAGAAAGTGGAAGAAATAGGCAAAAGCGAATTAGATTTTGAAGATAACGATGCAGAATATAAGTGGCTCTTAGATACAAAACGAGGATATTTTGAACAGTTAAAAAATTATCACAAATATGAGCATGGGAACTTTGTCGAGAAGGAGGAGGAGATCTAATTGACTGATGTTCTCGTAACTTTACCTATTTCACGAGGAGGTTTAGAACACTTAGAAGAAAAGATTCTTGCTACTTTAGATTTTACTGGAGAGCTTTTACTTTCCAATGGTTATTCCATGATTGTTTTCTGGGAGTTTAATAGAATCCCTAAAAAACTTAATGCTGGTGATAGACTCTTTGTTGTTTGTGAAGGCTATGTGCGTGGCTCGTTTTACGTTAGTGGTTTAGAAGAACATCGAGTTATTCTAAATAGCTGGAAGAAGCTTGAACCTATTCAAAAAATGAAAGGTTTTCAAGGTTATAGATATACCAACCTAGTTTTAGAGGAGGCGAACTAATTGAGCACTAATGAAGATAAAGACAAAGGAGCTATGACTATAATAGCTCCTTTTGTTACTATTTATGAAAAACTTATTGATGGTCTTGTTTTTCGTTATACTGAATATGAACACCAAGCTTACATTGTAATTAGAGATGCTGCTACACAAATTCAACTTGGTGATCCAAAAGGTAGTGCAAGTGGCTTTAAACAAAGACATAAAAACAATTATCCTAATTGGTTCAAGACATTTCGAGCAATGACTCGTGGTGGTCCTCAAGAAATTAATTTTGCTACACTTGAAGCTATAAACATTTTCTGTTCTAGAGCTAAAAATTTTACTGCTGCATCAAAGTATATTACTAAACTTACCCAATTCCAAAAATGGTTTTATGCTACTCAAGCTAAAGAACAAGCTTTACTTGAAGCTAAACTTAAAGGCGATATAAAATTTCTCTCCTCTGAGATTAAATTCCTTCATGACAATAATTCTTCTTTTCGCAGAGATATATCTACTCTTGCTCAAGCTGTCAAACAGCTCCAAACCCAACTAGATGTTAGGATTAATTCTTCCCAGGTAGATGTAATTTATGATCTTGTTCAAGAAGAATTAGCTGTTGTTGTTGCTAAAAAAAGAGGATTAAC
>DAOVRE010000128.1 GCA_030628305.1 Candidatus Heimdallarchaeota archaeon
AATTAATTTAAACTGCTTTAAAGCTCCAAATATGTCACTTTTGGCAATATGAGTATAATGTTAGGTGGAAATATTGAGTATTTAGAGAAGAGGATACAATACTAAACATGTAGATATTGCGTAGATAATACTAATCCATTTTATTGTTTAAGGGAATTTAATGATATTAGCACTTGAATCTGGTTTAAGAAGAGGAGTTTTTTATTTCTTTCAGACTTATTCATAGTTAACATTGAGATTAACCTGAGGAATAAAAATGCTGCGTGTAGGTAAAAATAAAGATAATAACTCTTCAGCACGCTTTGAACAGATCGATATAACTGAAGGATATCAATCAGCATACAGAAAAATATCTGAAGAAACTGGCGTTATTATCTCTAACAAGGTACAAGAAAAAATATATCCTGAAGGGGTAATGAAGATTACTTATAGCCCCCAAACTGAATCAATATATTATTACGATGATACCCTATCTGGTTCCAATCATAAATTGAAATGGGAAATTTTTGAAGATAGGGGAGCAATCATTGAAACAAAACTAATTGAAAATCTGATTGGGATTGACGAAATAAAGTTAGATTTTGATAAGATCACACAAGAGGAGAAACAGATAGGCTACCTAGCTCTTGATGAGATTATTGAAAAAATAAGCGAGTTTGTGAAAATATATGGAGAAAAAGCTTTCCGATATCGTATTGATTTAAAACAAAATGAAAAATGCAAAGTATTTAGATTCAACCGAGCTAATCATACCGAAGAAATAACACTTTTTTCCTCCGATAAATATCTTGTTTTACGAAGGTTTGAAAATGACGACACTGTTCATCAGAAGAATGTAAGAAGCATGAATCGAACAATCGTGTGTTGGTACTATGAAGGTTTACTGAGAATGAGTCGTTTAGATAAAAAACAGAAGAAGCATTCGAGAAAAATTGACAGTTAAAGGTATATGTTGTATCAAAAATTCTTCAAAAAACGAGTTTGTTTTTAAGTTCTTTATAAATAAAATATATTTTCCACATATCTATACGCATAATACTTTTCCTTTAAATGTGAATGTCTATGTTAGCATAGCAAAAAAGTTACGAATATAGATAAAGGATGAGAAAAATGCTATACGAGATAGACACTATATATTGTTCAAGATGTCTAAGATATGTAAATATTTTCGATGCTGAGAACGAAGAGTTTTCGACAAAGGAGCTGATATGTGTTGATTGTGGCAAAATTCTAATGGTTGTTAGATCGTCTTTCCAATCAAGAAATGACTCGAAGTTCTTAATCAAATCTCTTGAAAAACACATTAATAGAGAAAATGTTAAAACTGGAAAAGATCTAAAAATGAGAGAATTCTTTTCAAAATCTAGCGCTTTGTAGGAACTAGACTATGAAGTTTGAGGAAATTAGAAATCATTGTTGCTATTTTCCATACTATTTTAAACTAGTTGTAACCCTTGTTTCATGTGATTGAGTCAGAGGATGATTTAGTGGTGGTTGGAGGTGGTCCTGCAGGTCTACTCTCAGCAATTTATGCATCAAAGAAGGGAGTGGATGTCACATTACTTGAATCAAAAAATGCAATTGGTCGTCATGAACATTGTGCTGGTCTGCTCAGTATTGATGGTTTAAAATCACTTAATCTCCTTGATTTGCCTTCTAATATAATACAAAATAAGGACATTCGAGGTTCTAAAATTTATTCGCCTAAAGGTGAACTACTTGTTGTACAAAAGGATGAACCTATTGCTTGGGTGGTGGATAGAGCTGGTTTTGACTCTCATTTATCTTCTCAAGCAATTGAACTAGGTGTAAACATACGAACCTCTTCCAGAGTTCTTGATATCAAAAAAACCAATGGTCATCTGAATTATATTCTTGGTAAAAAAAGTACAACTCAAGAATTCAGATCTAAAATGGTTATACTTGCTGAAGGAAGATTCCCAGCTTTAAATGAAAAGTTCAATCTACCCAGTCCATTACGTAATAATATTGTATATGCCTCTCAATTTATCATGTCGGGGGTAAAAGATATCGAGAGAGAATTTGTAGAACTTTATCAAGGCAACAGTTTAGCTCCAGGTTTTTTTGGTTGGATTATTCCAATAGATGAAAAAAGAGCGAAAGTTGGGCTAGGAGTTACTAATCCTCCTGCTGGTAAGTCGCTTAAAACTCTAATTAACACACACCCTATCATTAAACAGAAATTGTCTTCAGCAATAATTGAAAAACGAATGAGTGGAGCCATTCCGATTGGGTCTTATATTAAAAAAACTTATGCTGATAATGTAATTGTTGTTGGAGATGCTGCGGGACAGACTAAACCAACAACTGGAGGCGGTGTAATTTTTGGTGGTATTGCAGCAAAAATTGCAGGCGATATCTCAAGTCAAGCAATAAAAAACGAAGATTTTTCATCTAAATTCTTGTCCGAATATGAGAAAAGATGGAGGAAGGAATTTAGAAAGAATCTAGATGTAATGAAACTAGTAAGAAATTATCTGAATTCTCTTGAAGATGAGCACGTTGAAAAACTGTTCAATTTATTAAATAAACCAAAAATAAAAAAACAGATCTCACGATTTGGAGATGTTGACAACCAAGCAAAGGTTGTTTTTCGCTTGGTTTTCAATCTTAGGTTGTGGCCATTTCTTCTGGGCTCAGGTATAAGGTTTTTATTCAAAAATAACTAGTATCTTGTTTTAAGACCTGATAACTTTAGTTTTATTTTGACAGCGTTTTGTGTTATTACCTGATAGTCTGATGAACCAAGTGGAACTGATAAATCAATGCTAATAATTTCATCATCATTCTTTCCAGGATCACGCTCAAATAGATGGAAAGGAACATTAATAACACCACCTTGAGACATTGTTATGAATTCTGTGTACAGTGTAAGCCCTTCTGGGGGTTTCCAAATCTCATTCTTTTCCATGTTTATTGTACCTCTATTTGGGATTCTTCCGCTAAAAGCAGGTCTTCGTCCTACACGGAAGTATAGCTCAGATTCATTTCCAAGCAAATCTCGATCTTCTAAGACTTTAATTGATATTAACTCGATTTTGACTATGTACCTATTGTCAAATTCTTTGTCATCTCTTTGTCCTCTTGCATAAGTATTTCTATAGACTTTTTTTACAACTCGTCTTCCCATATCATCACTCTCAATTGTTTAAATTTAGCATTAATAAATTGTTTCTGAATGCTTCTACTTCCACTAATAGGCATTTCATATTTAAAGCATTTCTAATAACAGCTGGGAAAAGTGCTTTTTACTATTTACCCTTTAGAAATTCAACTAAGCAGAATTTACCTCTTCTTGTAGCAGGAATCCGTTCTCCGATTGTAAATGTTTTATCTGGTAGAAGGTTTTGTAGTATTCCTTCCCACATATATAAAACAAAGTCACACAAATCTCTTTTTCCTTCAACACATTTCTCTCCAGGGGCATATGTACAATAGCTTCTAGCAGGAAATTCAACATATGCAACACGACGAGAAACTGTGGAAGTAATATCGTCTGGTAGATGTTTTAACAAATCATCCTCAGAATTAGTTTTAATTGTTTTAATGACATATTGACCAATCATCGAAGATATTTCTCGTATGTTTTGGTCAGCATCTCTTATGTTTGTAAGTAGGATTTCAATGAGATATAAGATGTGGTTCTCAGTAAATTCAGCCTTTGCCTTTTTTACGTTTGTATCCTCCATATCACTAAAGAAAGTAGTAATTATTTCAGCTAACACTTGATGAAAAGTCGGTAAAATCATGGCAATGGGATAATTTTTCGAGATTGGTGAGAATGTATCTTCTAAACTTAATCCAATTGAGGATTTGATCTCTTCTTCCTCTGTAGAAAGTTGTGGTTTGATTGATTGAGCTATAGTTTGTTGCATATCTACGATGGGTTTGTATGTCGAAGCACTGGTTTCGGCTTGAATAACTTTTTCCCCTATTGTAGGTATTGGGTGTTCAATCTTTTGTATTATGACCTGCATCTGTTGAGATTCAAATTGGCTAGGGATTTGTTCAACTATGACATCCGACTCAAACAGGAAATATCCAAGAGCTCGAATTATACCTGAAACAATCAAGATATAAGATAAATCTGTAGATTCTGAAGAAATAAAACGGTTAGCACCTAAATTAATTATTGCACTTTCCTCCTTCTTCTCAATGTTCAAAGTTTTCCAACCTAGGAATTCTACTAATGAATCAAATTGCTCTTCAATACTAAGATCTCTATGTGGTGTAAAATTGTTGAAAATCACATCTGCAATAATGGAGACTATCGCTTCTTCATTTTCCTTGTTAGTAATGTCAAACGAAGATATTATTCGTTTTAATGTATTCATTAGTATCTTTGTAATTTGCAATGCTCGTAATTTGTCACTACCTTTGTTTGTCCAAGTCGGAGAATAACCGCTCATATCTATCGTCCTTTTGCAATGCAGAGTATTGAATTTCTTCTACATTAAGATGAACATGTCATAATTATAACCTTTACGTTAATTTTTCTTTTATGACATATCAAAAATCTGAAAATGGTTTAAGTCAAAAAGCTTAAAACACCTTTCTATCCGTATCCTATAGATATAGTACTAGTGATGACTATGAGTAAAATGATTGATATGCCTAGATGCACAAGCTGTAACAAAACCATTAGTCCTAGCGAAGAAGGAACTACACGCTTTTCGTGCCCTAACTGTAATGATGTAATAATTGTACGCTGTGAAAAATGTAGACTTTTTGGAAATGAATATATCTGTCCAAAATGCAGCTTTCAAGGTCCATAAGAGGCGTTAATAATGGGTAGTGTATTATTAGTTTATGAGATTCGTCCTGAATCTGTAGAAGTAACTCCAGAAATAGTCGAAGGAAAAATTAGAACGGGTCTAGATCCTAAATTTCAAATGCAAGATAATCCTGAAGAAAAACCACTATTTTTCGGTATGGTTGGTATAATCGGACAATTCATTATACCCGAGGAAGATGGTGCTCAAGATCAACTTGAAAAATTCTTGAACTCATTAGAGGAAATCTCATCAATTCAGATGACATTTGTTACCCGATTGTAGAATTATTTTCTTTTTCATCCAATTCTGATTCAATGAGAATTGGCATCATAATTTCGAAAATCGAACCTTTTTTCCAGTCTTTTTCATCTATTTCTATCATCTGGACCGAATAGTTGTACTTTTTAGCTATTTCATTTACAATCATAAATCCAAGATGCTTACGAACATTTTCGTCAAAAGGTGACAAACTGAGAGCTCTTTGAATTTCTTCTCTTATCTCAGGATGCGTTCCTTCTCTATCAATAATTTTGACTTTAATAAACGGCTCATCTTTAATAAAACATTGCTCACCAGAAATCTCAATTTTAACTTCATTGTCTGCAGACTTTTGAATCAAACTTGTAAGCGTATAGAGGAACAATTCATAAAGAAAAACACCAGCGACCACTCTTGTTTCCGTAGGAAGAACATTAGTGATGTC
>DAOVRE010000148.1 GCA_030628305.1 Candidatus Heimdallarchaeota archaeon
GACATAGAATTGGTACAATGATGTGGGTTAACATGTCAAATCAAGCAGGTTTTCTACCAACAAGAAATTACCAATCTGGTGTTTTCGAATCTGCTGAGGAAATCTCCGGAGAAAAAATGATAGAGGAGAACACCTACGCGCACAAAGCATGTTATAATTGCTTAATAGCTTGCGGTAAAGCAAACAAATTCGATGAAGGCAAGTATGCTGGTTTAGATGTTGAGGGACCAGAGTATGAAACAACTGCACTTCTAGGCTCAAATTGTGGGATCACAGATTTGGCTGCTGTAGCAAAAGCAAGTCAAATATGCGATGATCTGGGTATAGATACCATAACATCCGGAGCGACAATCAGTTTTGCTATGGAATGTGTTGAAAAGAAAATATTGAAACAAGATAGTGTAGAAAATTTGGTGTTTGGGAATGATGAAGCTGTACTACAAATGCTTCAGTTAATTGCTCACAAAGAAGGTATCGGAGTATTATTTTCTAAAGGATCAAGAGCTGCAGCAGAGAAACTTGGTAATAATTCAAGTGACTTTGCAATTCAGGTTAAAGGTTTGGAATTAGCTGGAGTAGAACCAAGAGGTTCTTTTGGTATGGCTCTTGCTTACTCAACAGCTGATAGAGGTGCATGCCATCAAAGGTGTTGGACACCTTCTGCAGAGCTTCGTGGAGATTTAACCCGTTTTTCAATGGAAGGCGTTCCTAAATTTGTTAAAGAATCACAGGATGAAAGAGCAGCATGTTTTTCATTAGTTGTTTGTGATTTCTTACCGTTTGATGTACCAGAGATGATAGAAATGCTCAATGCAGCTACGGGTTTTTCATATACTCCTGAAAGTTATATAACAACGGGAGAAAGAATCTGGAATACAACTCGTATGTTCAATGTTCGTGAAGGTATAACAGCTCAAGATGATGTCCTCCCAAAAAGATTCTCAAAGGAAGCAATGCCAGAAGGTCCTGCAAAAGGTAAGATTCTATCTGAAGAAACACTTGAAAAAGCAAAAGCTGAATACTATACTCTAAGAGGATGGGATTCAAATGGAATTCCCACAAAAGAAAAATTAAATGAGCTAAAAATCTGAATGATGAATTTGCATTAACAAATCTATCTCAATTTCTTAGCTTTTTTTATCCTTTTCTTTTTCTATGAATTCATTGAATTTCTCCTTCAATGCTTCAGGAACCCAGCTAAAATCTGCTTCTTCTTCTCCTTTGGCCTTTTCTTTCCCTATGTATTTTACAAATTCTTTCCCTATGGCTTTGCTGAAGCCTTCCTTCGCTTTTCCTGGAATCCAATTAAAGTCTCCTTTTTCTTCATCCTCTTCCTCTTTCTTGCCTTTAATTGTGGCTGATCCTATAGCCATCACTATGATGAAAAGTATGAACATTCCAATGAATAGAGGGATGTAGAGTAGAATTATAGTTGTTTTATTACTTACAAAACTTGCTGTATCATTCCATGTAGAGATACCCCAAATAGTAAATACAAACCAAGAACTAGAAACACCTAACAAAATTAAACTTGATATTAGTTTTCCTAGTTTACCCAATAGTGTTTCTTCTTTACCCATTTATTTCACCTTAATATTATGTTTATACGAATGAATTTATGCTAGATGAATATTGGAGATTCGGATATTTAAGTTAATGTCTAAATCCAATTTTGATTTTATAGGAACATTTGGCTGAAATTTCATTTCTTGATTTTCAGAAGGATTTTAATATTTCTGTTATGAATGTCAAAAAGAAATTACTGAGCTACTATTTATGACTGCTAAACCTGATTCAACGAAAAAAAACCTAGATCGTATTTTCGCACTTATTATCATATCTATTTCTTCTTTCATTTCAGCTTTCAGTGGATCAGCTTTTACTCTTGCTGCACCTTCAATGACAGCTGAATTGAGTATTAATGATGCAAATCTCAGCTGGATAATGACTATATACATACTTGCAACAGCTATGCTCCAAATACCCTTTGGTAAAATAGCAGATAACCATGGAAGAAAAAAAATCTATTTCATTGGAATGCTGATTTTTTCCTCGTCTGCTCTAGTACTGGGCTTTATGGACACAGTTAATGGTATAATGATAATGAGGTTCGTTCAAGGAACAGGTGGAGCACTTATATTCGCTACAGGAACAGCAATTCTCACTTCAGTTTTTCCCCCTGAAAAAAAAGGATTCGCTTTTGGAATAAATATTGGTTCTGTTTACTTGGGTCTAACTGCTGGACCATCATTAGGAGGGTTCATAACAGACACTCTTGGCTGGAGATGGATATTTTTTATAGTAGTGCCAATTGGTGCAGTGCTTGCAATTTTGGTGATGACTCTTCTAAAAGGTGAATGGAAAAGTGAAAAGAAGGAAAAGTTTGACTGGATTGGAACAATCCTTTACATAGCAACTCTATTCATGCTTCTTTATGGTTTTAGATCTATACCTGAACTTTATAGTTATATCCTAATAGGGTGTTCAATCATCACACTAATTGTTTTTGTATGGTGGGAATGGCGAATTGATTACCCAATTCTACAGTTTCGATTATTTCAGAAAAATAGATTTTTCACATTTGCTAATTTAGCTGCATTCACGTACTACACAGCAACAGCTGCAACAACGTTTCTACTAAGTCTATTTTTACAAAACATTCAAGGTTATACAGCTTCAATAGCTGGACTGATATTATTAGCTCGTCCAGGAATTCAAGCAATATTGTCTCCTATAGGAGGAACTCTTTCAGATGTAATAGATCATAGAATCATTACAACCTTAGGGATTAGTATAGGGACGATTGGTCTTGTATTGCTAATCTTTTTAGAAGCAAATTCTCCATTAGTTCTCATTATTATGAGTTTACTTTGCGGTGGTATAGGTTTTGGTCTATTTTCATCACCAAATGCAAATTCTATTATGAGCTCAGTTCCAAGAAAAAATTATGGTGTAGCTTCAGCACTTGTAGGAACTATGCGAACAATAGGTCAAACAATGAGCTTAGGTTTTGTAACACTATTATTTACAATCATTCTTGGTGATATAACACTGGGAGCACCAAATTATAGTGAACTGTTTCTAAAGAGCACGAAAATTACATTTATAGTATTCTCAAGCATTGCCTTCATAAGTTTAATAATCTCCTTTATGAGGGGAAAGAACAATTTTTATCCTCAAGAAAACATCGAAGAAATTGAATTATGAGAAATTAGATAATAATTCCCCACTCATGTAGAATAAAGTTCGTGGTTCCAGCTAAAATATTCGATTTAGGTTGTAATAGTGAGTCGTAGTATAGTTGCGTATCACTGAAAATATATGCAAAGAAAATTCTATTTGTAGTATACTCAAGATTAGTATTTATCTGAAAGTTGTTTTCAATCCAATGGTTTTCTAATTGGATTAAATAGTGGTATCCGTCTTCTGTAAAAAGAGGATCTGTCTCAAACCAATACTCAATGAAATATGCAACTTCGAGCTCATACAAGCCTAAACCGAGTAAATTGTTTCTGAGTTCTCTTTTGAAATCAAACAATTCAAAGTGATAACTATTGAAAATATAATCCCCTTCATCCTTTTCAATACACCATCCTCTATCACTTAATTCAAGTTTTGAGGTAATTTCTGCTTCATAGAATAAATAAGGATAAACAGTGTTTTGGTATATAATGTTACTATTAGGATGTATTTGGAGGTCGTTCCAGACGATTGTTGCTCCCATAGGTATCTGCGGGATTGTAAGCGTAGCAAATCCATGAGGCATATAGATAGATAACGAATCTGTAAAGGTTTCATCATTGATATTATATAGATAAATCGCAGGTGCTCTTGCGATAAATTCATCTTCGTTATATTCGCTATTTTCACTAGCTTTTATAATAAAATATACTCCTACTCCAATCCCTGATAGAACAATAATAGAAATAACAATAATCGCTGTTATTTTTGATTTATTCATCTAGTCTACGATGATTAACGTCTTAATAACGTTTGTGCAGAAATAATTTTCATATTGGTGGTTGAAACTTTCTACTTAGAAATAATTGGTTTTTTACTCCAGCTCATGATGAAGGAAATTTCACCATTTCATATAATGTCAAGAATAGAACACTAGTAATGAATCTACCTATTGTAATTATGATAATAAAGTAATAATCTCTTGATTTCTTTCGTTCCTTTTTAGCTTTTGAAGTGCGTATCTAGAATCAGAATTATCCATCTCTAAAAGCTTTTTAACAATCTCTAGTCTAATTTCTTTATCATTTTCTTTATGAACATAAGTTGATAGAAAATAAGAAACGTCTGGATTGCCTTGAATCTGCATAATGTAGTACAGGATAAGTTTTCTCATCTCTTTATCTGGTCTTTTCTTCAAAGATTGTAGAAAAACTTCGATGACACTAGGATTTTCTATCTTATCGCTCAATGTTCTAACTAACCATAACTTTATCCTTTTAGATTTCTCGTAATGTCTCAGTTGCCGAATAAGAACTTCTTGAACATCCTCTTCATCAATAATATCCCTTAATGACCAAACTGACCAGAGTCTGACAGTTTGTGAACTATCTCGTAATTTTCTAATTATAAGCTCTTTTACCTTTTTATCCCTCATAAATTCAGAAAGAAAAGACACCGCTTTTGCTCTGCAGAGAGGATATTTATCATTAATTGCAATATCTTTCAAAGCAGAAACAGTTTCTTCATACCTAAGATAATCGGTCAATTTATCTATTAAATTAGCTCTATCTTTGTTTCTTGTTGTAGATTCAAATTCAAGCAAAATTTTCTGCAATTCTAGTATTCCTTCAGTCTCATCAGCAATTTCAGATTTCCCTTGTTCTTCTTCTAGAACATCAATTACTTGAACCTCCTCGATTTCTTCTATTCCCTCTTCATCCCCTTCTGATTCAAATGCATCTGAGATTTCAGGGGCATCAACAATTTTGATTTCAAAATCCTTTTTCGATCTTTTCTTGCTCATATGATGTTCCTACTATCAGCATTGAAATGTATGTTAATGTAACTATGGTGATTAAAAAAGATATCACTTTAACTTTTTAGTTTACTTTCTTCACCTTATGTGCAATAATTGCATATAATAAAGCCCCTGCAAATAATATTAGAAAAATTATCCA
>DAOVRE010000009.1 GCA_030628305.1 Candidatus Heimdallarchaeota archaeon
AAATACTGGACTGAACATTTTTGAAGGCTCATGTGGAAGGGATCTTTCCCTCATTTGGTGCCATACATCTGCTGTACTTGGCCAAGTATCAGGTTCAGTACTTAGAGCTCTCCAGTAAATCTCTTTTGGTATGTGACCACCATTTCTAATTTCATCGTATGTTACCCATTCAACTACATTAGGGTACCAAGCTGTAACATTATTCTCCGGATCATTTGGATATTCCGGATCATCAATTAAATCGGTTCCGGCTTCAGTTCCTCCTCCACTAAAGAAAGCAAATGTTTCAAAATCACCCCCAGGAATTAATTCTTGCTTAATAGGACTGTAATCATTAATATCCTCAAAATCAACATAATCATTAATTTCATCATTTGGCACATCTATTTTTGGATTTCCATTATTTTCGTTTGAGTTCATAATTGGTTCTATGTATATAAGAGTTGAAATGCAAAGAATAAGAAAATAAGATGACCAGATCCTGCTTGAATTAGTCTTCATAATTATCCCGTGTTTTTTTTCATATTACGAATTTCGTGAAATTACTTTCTTGAATACTAGTAACTATGGTTTAAACCTTAAATATGATACTAAATTTATCTAAAAAAAGTTTCTTGAATTTGCAATGAAGATAAGTCATTAGATATTGAAACATTTTACTTATCTCAAATAAACTTATACTATCTGTAATTATTCGAGGTTTGCTTGCTGTGTAAACTTTTCTATCTCAAATGCCCTGAAGAAGGCTTCTGATACACTATCTTGTAGTTCATCAATTCCTGTTCTATGTAGATTAGAAATTTTCACCGAGCTTATTCGATCTGTACTCATTTCTATTCCAAGCTTTTCATCTATTCTTTGCTTCACAAAAACTTCTCCATCACTAATCATGTTATCTGTTATATCCGATGAGATAACGTGATCTAGATGTGTTCCAAGTAAAATGATACTTGTATAATCTGAGATTAACTCATGATCAATTGCTCTGTTTAACCAATATTCCAGATTCTGGAAGGTTCTAATATCAGCTAGACTGTATGTTAACATTAGTGCCATAATATCATTTATACTTCTTACGTTGAAATACATGTCAACTGCATCTTCAAAAGCCAATCCTTGTCCTGCCTCAGCTCTCCCTTTCTGTCCAGGCAGAATATATAATTGTGAGCTTATTGTTACTTTGTATTTTTCAATATTTGAATATAGAATGAAATAATCAAATTCCAAGTTAACTGATTTTGATAAGTTAGTACAATCAGTTGCATAGAATGACCCTTTTCTATAACTTGCTAGATTCAAAGCTGTATGAGTTTTGCCAACCGCACCATCGCCAATGAAAACTACTCCACCTGTACAAATAATGTCAGTTTCGCGACAAATAAGTAGTTTCTTTTTGTTACTTGAATCCATTAGTAACCAGCTTGTAAATTGATTGAACCCTTAGAACTACATATATCGATTTTTAATTATAAAACTATTTGTAAGAGCAACTCAAAAATGAGTAAGAAACTATACTTCCATTTTGGATTATTCACTTTTCTGAAAATTCGATAAGGTGAAAATCAAACAAAGATTGTTCGTCTTCTCCAGTTAGTCTTTCTAGTACTAGAATGTAAAAAAGAGAAAAAGTTAGAAAGAACTAGAAGTATTTATTCTTCCTTCTAACAATCCATTTGCAAATTTCTATTGCTGTAAGAGGAATAGCTATTGCACCAATAACAATCAACCAATCCATAAATCCAAGTGGCATAAAAACATAAGGGTCATCAAAGAATATGAGAATAATGTCTTGGAGCCATCCAGAGTACATTATGACAATGTGTAGAATCGGTACAATTATTACAAGCATCATAACTACCCATCTCCAATCTTCTTTTATGGATCTATGAACAGGTTTGTTCAGTCTACGTAGCGTTAACACAACTAAACTTTCCGAAATGACGATTATTGAAATAAACATAGTTCTTGCTTTAGCTTGTTGCAAATCTGCTAGTAGATTAACTTCGTTTAACGTGTTAGTTGTTGTAGGTATAATACCAAAAAAGGCTAAGAGGTAGATCAATCCAGCAGCGAATGCTAGAGAGAGTGCAAGTACTACAAGAGCGCCAATATAGCGTCTGTTGAAAATGTCTTCATCATCTCTTGGAGGATATTCCATTATTTCCTGAGTTATACTATCAAAAATAAAGGCAAAGGGTGGGATTAAATGAGCAGTGGAGAAAATATAAACTCTCTGAAAACTTGTAACAAGTGCAAAATCAGGAATAAAAGAGCTAGAGAAATATAAAATTGCTTCAGCTATATTTAATGCAATGTAAAAGAAAATCATAATTCTAATACGGTTAAACAATCCTCTTCCCTCTCTAATACCTAAAACAGTACTGGTAAAACTATCATCAGCAATGATAACATCAGAAGCTTGTTTAGCTGTTTCCGTACCAGCAATTCCCATACAAATTCCAACATCAGCCATTGTTAAAGCCAAGGAATCATTTATACCATCGCCTGTCATAGATACGATTTTTCCTTCACTTTGATATTTCGATATAATCACTTGTTTATGTTGTGGCGAAACTCTAGCAAATATTCTTGTATTGAAAAATTCTTCGTCTGAGAGTTTTGCAATATCATTTCCTTCTACAGCTATTTCATCTTTTTGAACAATCCCTACTTCTTTAGCAATCGCCCTCGCAGTCAGTGGACTATCACCTGTTATCATTATTGTAGTAACGCCAGCTTTCTGACACTCACTCACTGCATCACCAACACCATATCGAGCTGGATCTAACATACAAACAAAACCATTGTAAATTAATTCTTTTTCTGATTCCGCTCTATCATGACTTAACAGCGTATCTTTATCCATGGGTCTTATTGCTAAAGAAATTACTCTGTAACCTTTTGATGAAAACTCGCTAACATAATCATTTATTTTCTTAGCATCTTCTACTGTTAATTCCTTGTAATCTGATGGGCTACCAATTCTATTGCATAAAGGTAAAATTGTCTCTGTTGCACCTTTACAGAAAAGAGAATACCCTTCCTTATCTTGATAAGTTTTACTCATACGTTTCAATGTTGAATCAAAATTGTATTCCATAATGTATCCATATTGTTTCTTTGTTTCCTTCTCATTTAATCCTGATTTATTGAACAGAGCTAAAAATGCCCCGTCTGTTGGATCTCCAGTAGTCTTCCATGAGACTTGATGATGAGGCTCAAATACTTCTTCTACTATCAAATGAGCGTTGTTATTTAACATTCCCCCAATAAGCAAATACTCCAAATCTGAATCTTCTGCAAAAGGTTTAATCGAGTCAGGTATATACATATCTTCCGAGAAATTTTCCGGCTCATCACCAAGAGGAACTATTGCACCTTTGTTGCTGTATCCTATTCCCGATACACCATAGAATTGACTTGTATCCCAAATCCTTTGGATAGTCATCATATTAGTTGTTATAGTTCCTGTTTTATCACTGCATAAAATTGAACTTCTACCTAATGTTTCGACCGCAGAAAGATTCCGAATTATTACTCTGTCTTTTGCCATCGATAATACTCCAGTAAGTAATATCAAAGTCGTCAATAGTGGGATACTAATTGGCATAATCGCCATTGAAGTTGTTATAGAATCTACAATCTGATTTTCTAGTGGTATATCTCCTCCAACCGTGTAAAAATAGATTGTTTTGTATACTATTGAAATTACTAGATAAACTAAAACAGTTAATCCCAACCATTTAGCTAATCTATTTACTTTAGCTCGAATTGGTATATCTGTTGTCCCAATCTTTTGTAATTCTGTTGTCAATTTTCCAATTTCTGTATAGATGCCTGTATTTACCACTATGGCATTTGCCCTACCTACTTCAACAAATGTACCAGTATAGAGCATATTAATTCTAAGCGATATAGGAGTATCTTCTTGAAGAATATTTTTGGGGTTGTGAATCTTTTCAACAGCTACCGATTCTCCTGTTAATGCGCTTTCATTTACTAAACAATTACTTGAATAGATTATTCTTGCATCGGCAGGAACCCTATCTCCTTGATCCAACTCAATTAAGTCACCAGGCACCAAATCTACAGCAACTATTTGTCTAGGGACACCATCTCGTATTATTGTAGATCTCGGAGCAGCTAGCTTGTGTAATGCATCCAATTTGAATTGAGCTCTTATTTGTTGAAAAATTGTAAAACCAATATTGAAAACAATTATTATTAACCAAAAGCCAATTTGCCCAATAACGCCTTCTACCCATATTGCCATGAATATTAGAAGAGAAGAAACAATCAGGTAGATATTGATTAACCAATTAAACAATGGAGCTAGATATATCTCCCAAATTGATCCTTTGATTTTAGGAATTACATTAGGACCATATTGTTTTAATCGTTTAACTGCTTCATCATCATGTAAACCAAATCTGATATCAGTATTGAGTTCCCCACTTATTTTATCTTCTGAAAGATGATGAGGACATAAGTATTTTTGAGTTAAAAATTCTGTTTGCTTGGCTTTTTTTCGCATGGGCACACAACCAGCTATGGTATGAAATTAACAAAGCTATGCAATATAAACTTTAAGCTGATATATTGAGAAATATTTAACAATCAACACTTCTTTTACAAATTAAGTAAAGTTTAAGAGAGTATCCACAATTGTTTGTTTAGCGATAAATAAAAATAAAATTTACAAGTGATTAACTATGAGCACCCCCCCCTCTAAAACTCCTAGTCCTGGTATTCGTCGCGCTGGTCCTGACGGTAGACCACTAGGTCCTGACGGAAAGCCAATGGGACCTATCTTATTGCGAGATGAATACAAAAATCTGGTTGATGGATTTACTAAAGATATCAAAAAAGAATTATCTAAAGAAGTTAAAAGTCTTCTTCTAATTGGAAGTTATGTCACAGCTGAGCACATCGCAGGAGAATCTGATTGTGATTTTCTTATAGTTTTAGATGAAAAAGCCTCTGGAGATAATTTTCAAAAATCAATGGAAGCAATAAGTAAAATTGTTTTCAAATATCTAGAAGATCCACTATTTGGTTCAATAATCGATGTTGAGGTTCTAGGGGCAAGTGATGTACCAACTAAAGAGGAAACAGATTATCCTTGGACAAAAGTGCTTGTTGCTCAAAGAGGTAGAGTACTAATTGGAGACAATCCTTTTACAAAAATTAAGATAAGCGAAGAAAATATCAAAATGTCTGCTAAAGAGATGGCTAAGGTCTATCTAGAGCAACTCGAAGAAATTATTGCTACTGATGAGATTGATGAATATGACCAACGATACTTAACTGTGGAAGCAGTACTGGGATGTGGATGTGCATATCTCTACTATCATGGTGAAAAAGAGTTCTACCGAAGTTCAGCTATAATTCTTTTTGAAGATAAATACAGGGATAAAATAGATATTGGTTCAATCCAAATCAGTCATAGATTAAGGTTAGCGGTAAAGACTCTTGATATGAAGGATTTCATTCCCAAATCTTTAGACTTCTGTAAGAAAGTTGTCGCTGAATTGAAATAAAAGAGGAGAAAGTATGTCAGTAAGAACTAGTATAGATATATTGGTTGATAGTGTTAAAAGTTCTGTAGTTCTAATGATAGGTGAATCAGGAACAGCGAAAGAAGAGATGGCATACAGATTTGTTGAGGACGGTTTTCAGAAAGGAGAAAATGTTATAGCAGTTCTATTTGCTCACTCAGCTAATGATTATCTTGAGGAATTGAAAAAACGAGACGATAAGAATGAATCATACCTTAAGAAAGGTCAACTTAACATTATAGATGCTATTTCTTATAGGTCAATTCCTGAGATGAAACCTCCTAAAACATTCTTTTTAGAAAATGCAAACGATTTACTCACTCTCTCTGTCACCTTGAATGAGCAATCTCAAAAAGTTGATAAACTACGAATTGTTTTTGATCAACTTGCTCTCCTAACATTATATAATGAACCAATGCAAGTTTTAAATTTCCTTCAAACATTAGCCGCAAGGGTTAGAGATAGAGATCAAGCCATCTTACTTTTATTAGATGGTGGAGTTATAGGCGAACAAATAGAGAAAACCCTCCATACAATAGTTGATGTCCTAGCTGAAACAAAAAGAACAGATGAACCCTCTGGTCCTCAACAGCTTGTTAGAATCAAGTTTGCTAAAAATCAATTTGAACCTCGATGGGTACAGGTAGTATAAATTATTCACCCATCGCAAAACATTTTATCTCCTATTTTCACATCACATAGATGATATTAGAACACGACTTTTTTCCTAAAAAAGAGTTTTTAGACAGGATAGAGCATCATCAAAAAGAGCTCGTAGAATATGAAGTAGATTTTTCTATAATTCAATATAAATCAGACCTCTATTATTATTCAGGAACTGGTCAATCTTGTATATTGGTAATATCAGCTGAAAGTGAACCGTTACTCTTTGGAAGGCGAGAAATCAACAGAGTAAAGCAAGAAACAGCATTAGAAAATATTATTGAAATAAAAAATACTAAAGAAATTTTCTCACATCTAACTGATTGGGGAGTTAGAGTAAAAGGAGGCAAATTTGGTCTTGAAGGGGATATCCTTCCTGCTGATATGTATCATAAGGCTGAAAAAATATTCCCAGAGAAAGAAGCGATTTCTATTGGACCTTTACTTCGAAAAATAAGATCTGTTAAGAGTGATAATGAGATTGATGCTTTGAAAAAATCTGCTAGTATTCTAGATGAAATCCATGAGCTTGTGCCATCCATAATCAAAGAAGGCATGACAGAGATAGAAGTTAGCTCAATACTTAACAATGAAATGCGTATTAGAGGAGCTCAACCAACGGTTAGAAGCAGAGATTTCTATACAGAGACAGGAGGAATAGGACTTGTCCTAGCAGGCACCAACACAGCAATTAGCAGTTACACTCTGACAGCAACAGCAGGTCCGGGTATACATCAATCAAACCCATCTGGACCAAGTTTCAAAAAGATTGAACGGGGAGAAATTATTTTTGTAGATTTTTCACTTGCTTACAAAGGCTACATCACAGATGAAACCAGATGTCATGTACTAGGTCAAGCTTCTGATGAAATCAAAGACAGATATCAAAAAACTTGGGAATTTGAAAAATTCATGAGTAACAAAATGAAAAAAGGTAAAAAAGTGAGTGAAATTTATCATGAAACATATGATTTCGCTGAAGAGCTCGGTGTTAAAAATGAACTAATGTCTGGAGGGCAGATTCCTTTCTTAGGGCATGGAGTTGGTTTAGAGCTAAGTGAACCACCAATTATAACTAAAAAATCAGATTATATTCTGAAAGAAGGTAATGTAATCGCTTTAGAGCCAAAATTAATTTATCCAAATGAGATGGTTATAGGCTCAGAAAATACTTATGTTATTAGCAAAAATGGAACAGTGCAAATAACCAACGCAGCCCAACCTCTTTTAGAATAGATGAATCCTAGAACATTATGTTTTCTTCTCATTTCTAGATATTATCCACTGGGATAATATTCTTACTATGAACATATTAGATAAGAACAAAAACAGACGATTCAGGAAACCAGGTACATAGACAACTTTACCCTTACGAGCTGCTTTCAATGATTTCTTTACAACTTCAGCAGAGCTCATCCAGAGTCTTTTTGGCACAGTAGATTTGTCAAATTCTTCAAGTTCTTTGGTATCATGAAATTCTGAATAAGTCATTCCTGGACAAAGAGCGTGAATATTGATATTTGTATTTCTCAACTCTTCTTGCAATGATTCTGAAAATGTTATGAGAAAAGCTTTCGTAGTAGTATAAGTAACGTCCCCAAACTTTATCATTAATCCACTCATTGATGAAACATTGATTATCAGCCCTTCATTCTTTCTAAGCATGATGGGAACAGCTGCACGACTGAGCATATAACTTGCAACAACATGAACATTTACCATAGCTAACTGCCGCTCATAATCACCTTTAGCAAAACTAGAAGATAATCCAAAACCAGCATTATTAACTAAAACATTTATATGATCCAACGATTTTATAGTTTCTACTACATTTGTAATTTGCTCTATTATAGAAAGATCTGCAACTATTACTTTAGTTTCGACTGAAAACTGATCAGCAAGGGTTTCAGCTAATGCATCTAGTTTGTGTTTTCTTCTTGCAACTAAAATCAAATCATATCCTTCTTTTGCAAGAATTTCTGCAAAAGATTTACCAATTCCACTTGAAGCTCCAGTTATGAGTGCTGTTTTTTCTGACACAAAATCATTCCTTATTGTTTTTTGGCTCATTTCTTTTTTTCTTGAATTTGAAAACATTCCCCTTAAAACGCAGAAAGACAAGCAGTAGAATACTACCCACAAAAAATCCACCACCAATAGCTAAAGATATTACAATCCATTGATTGTCTTCGATATCTTCTGGGGACAACAACGCGTTAATATCATCTATTATCATTTGGATATAACTGTCATCTACATCATCGCGCAACATTGGTGACAATTTAGCAAGTTTAGAATTTGTATCTCTAGCAATTTGTATAACTAGTTGTTCCTCAATTTGTGGTTGGGTGACAATAGTGGTCACATTTTGTTCTATCATAATGTTAACAATTTCTTGAATGTGTTGTGCTGAAGGTTCTGAACCTTCATGCTCTTCAATTATCCCTACTCTTTCAACACCAAGCATATTTAACAAGTAGAAAAATGAAGGATGCTGTACAACTACCTTTAAGCCGTTGGTTCTATTGAACCAATAATCTTCAATATCGAAAATTAAATCATCTAAATCAGAAAGATAATTGTCTCTGTTTGTTTCATATTGCTCTCTATTTGCAAAGTCCAGAGTAATAATGCTATCCGTTATGTTTGATACAAAGTTTTTAGCTATTACAGGACTCATCCACACATGTGCATTTAGATATCCTGAAACAGGATCAATTTCCATTATCTCCTCTGAGGCTAGTGTAAGAACATTCAGTGAAGGAAATGCGTCTAAAACATTCTCAACCCAAGGTTCAATTCCAGGTAAACCCAGTCTTACAAACAAATCTGCATTACCTATCATCTGAATCTCACTTGAAGTTAAGGAATATGTATGAGGATCCTCAGAACCTGTAACGATAGAAACTGGAATGAAAAGAGTATCACCTACTTGAGATGCCCAATCGGCGATTATTGACAATGTCGTCACAACACTAATTACTCCACTAGTTTCATTTATGTTAGAAATTATAGTCGGCTTATAAGACGTACTAGCCATAGCTGTATATGGTGATAGAAAGAGAGCAATAGCAATAATGAGCATAAATGTTTTCTGAGTTTTTGAACACATCAAGTAAAAAAACTGATTCTTCTTTATATTAATTTTTTGTACAGACCCAAAATCATTTTATATTTTACTTATTTATCCTAGTATATGGCATCGATTCTTGATTTCATATACTCTTTAGCAACACCGTTAATGATTAAAGCTTTACTTACAGCAGTAATCATTGGAGTTTTAGGTGGGATTGTCGGAGTTTTTGTTCTGTTAAAAGGCATGGTGTTTCTTGGTGAAGCTATAGCCCATTCAGCTTTTGCCGGAGCTGCATTGGGGATACTCTTAGGCATAGATCCGCTTATTACAGTTATGATTTTTGGAATCACTGCTTCTATAGGTATTGGTTATGTTAATGAAAAAAAGGTTATGAAAGATGAAGTAATTATTGGAGTAGTATTTACCAGTTTCATGGCTTTAGCTATACTCTTCATAGGATTAATGCCTTTTTACTCCACAGATGTAACTTCAATATTGTTTGGAGATATTCTCCTCATTTCTTGGGAAAATTTCATTTTACTTATTAGTGTGGCTGCAGGGGTTTTATTAATCATTATTGCTCTAAAGAAGGAATTATACTTGATAACATTTAATGAAGAAATGGCCTTAGTAGCAGGTATTCCAATAAGATTTCTAAATTATCTCTTTCTAATACTCATAGCAATTACAATTGACGTTTCATTGAAAGCAATAGGAGCAATTTTAGTTTTTGCAATGATAATTACGCCTGCTGCAGCAGCTTATCAATGGACATTCAAGCTAAACAAAATGCTTTTGTTGTCAGCATTATTTGGTGTAATTTCAGCTTTTCTAGGGTTATTTTTCTCATTTATCTGGGATCTACCTTCTGGATCAACTATCGTTGGAGTTGCAACATTAATTTTTGCTCTATCATTTATTGTGTCTCCGAAGAGAAGAAAGTCTGGAACAGGACAAGATATTGAGAATTGTGAATATTGCGCAAAATCCATTAATGGCAGAAAATTCTGTCTGGAAGAAAGTTGTATAGCCAAAGAGATTCCACACAAACATAGTGAGGGAGAGTTGATTATTTATAAAAAAGATTTGAAGGAAAAAAGTATTCCGTCTATACACAAACATGAAACGGAGGGTGAAGAGTGATGGGTGATGACATATCATCAGATAACGGCATAGTTATTTGTATGAGGGATATAAGCGTCGTTTATGGTGACTTTGCTGCTTTATATGAGATAAACTTAGATATAAAAAAAGGAGATTTTATTGGAATTTGTGGTCCAAACGGGAGTGGAAAAACGACACTACTAAAAACTATGATAGGTTTGATTCAACCAATTGCAGGAAAAATGACACTGTATGGGGAAGAGATTATTGATTCTGTTCCAGTTCATACTAGGTTTCGAATAGGATATGTCCCACAAATTACTACCATAGATAAAAATTTCCCAGCACTAGTAAAAGATGTAGTAGAGATGGGAAGATATGCGAAAGCAGGATTAGTAAATAGGATTAGGAAAATTGACAAACAAAAAGCAATGGATGCATTGCGATTAGTAGATATGGAACATTCTGCTGAAAGACCTATTGGCCATCTTAGTGGAGGGCAACAACAAAGAGTTCTCATTGCTCAAGCATTAGCAGCTGAAGCCGAAGTATTGTTGTTAGACGAATTTACTTCCGCTTTAGATTTTCGAATGACAGAGGATATTATGGAACTTCTGGATTATCTCAATTATACACACAAAATTACCATCATCACTGTTGGACACAATATAGAAATTCTAAGAGCATATTGCAATAGAATTGTCTGTATAAACAAAGTGATAGCATTCGATGGTGATCCGAAAGATTCTGAGCTAGATAAAGCTATTATCAAGATATTCCATTAACCTAACTTTCTTAGAATAATTATAGCAAGACAATAAAGAGTTTTTGAAATAAATAATTTGCTTGTCTATTATTTGCCAGACTTTCGTACTAGTGTTATATCTATAGTTGAAACAGTTTTTGGACCAGTATCACCTTCGAGCACCTCTGAACCAATTTTAACATCAGATACTTCTATCATTTCTGTTAGAAATTTTCTATTAGTAATTTCAGCAACATCTACTGCTTTACTAATTGAACGCCCTCTTGCGCGTATTGTACACTTGTTTTTGCCTTTGTTAAAAATAGTTACCACAACCAAACAGTAATCCATAGTCCTTTTACGTCCAATATAGACTGCATTTTCTTCTTTAGACATTTTTCCCATCTCGCAATTTATTAGAGGCTAGTTAGATATAGCTTTGCTCTCTTTTAAATTTTCTTTTTTTATAGGCTATTGCAAAATATAAAAAAAATAAATTGAAACTGAAAGAATTTAGAAAATAATTGAGAGACGATTTATGAACAATATAATAGACTATTTTCTTATTTTGTCGAATTTTCTGTTTTCGTAAGATTCTTCGAATTTTTGTTGATAAATTTCTTCATCGTAATCAACTTTATAGCTCCTTTCCTTTGGAACAAGAACATTAATTGCATCATCGATTCTTTCAATTTCTATTCTGGTACTATTTTCACTATAAATTTCACCTTCATTTTCCCAACATAATGGTACTGCAGTTTCAACAATCATCTTTCTACAACGATCTAAATGAACACCTTTCAACCCTATATGATTTCCAGGAATTGCTTTTATGAGCAAACTTACACGATTTAACCCTTTCATTCCATGAGCAATAGCAACACCCAAATCTTTGTTTTTCTGACTGTATACAGCATTACTTGGCAGAACATGAAAACCAGAGATATCATCGCCAAGAGCTGCAAAAACATTTGTAAGGTCAGGAATCTCAATTGGGTCTCTATCATCTAAGGTTATTTTTGCGGATGTATTCTTAGATTTCAAAACATATTTTAATGCTAAGTAATTGTATTTGATCAAACCTATTTTCATCCATTTCATTTCATAGTGTGCTGCAGCAGCGGCCTTTGCGGTAAAACCACCATCTGTCATGTCAAAAGCATAGCGTGTTCTGTCTCCCGAGCATTTAATCGCAGGAAACTTCTCACTATGCCCCTCTGCAATAATCTGAAGGCTTTCTTCTAAATCATAAGGTATTGAATGAGTCTTATGCCAATCGCACATTGAACCAGCTGATAGTAAACCTAAAGTGACATCTGGATGACCTATTATGGCATCACCCATGTTGGTTGCTGTTCCATCTCCACCAAAAGCTATTAGCGTTTTATAACCTTTTTTAATGGCTTCTGCTGCAAGTTCTGTCTCATGTTGTGGTCTTTCTGTAACCACATATTCAAAACTTCCGATATACTCTTTAGTTAATGCTAAAGCTGAGTCCAGCTTTTTACCCAATTTACCAGTGTTTGCATTGGGATTAATGATAAAGTAAAGCTCTGAAGGCATATTTTCATCTTGAATAAAAAGTAGTATATAAAATTAATCTGTCAAACAGCTATTTCCCTATGAAAATCAAATGAATATATTTTAAAACTAGTTTTACTATTTATTCGATGTGATTACATGAAATGTTACGATTGTGGAACTGAAAATGTTGAACATGCAGTGTTTTGCGGAAAATGTGGTGCTGATTTACAATCTGTACCATCAGCCAAAGCACAGAAACAACAAGTGCCTCCCCAACAAGCAAGGAAGGAACTAGTTAGATGTACAAATGATAAAGTATTTGGTGGAGTATGTGCTGGTATTGGTAGACAACTTGATATGGATACAAGTACAGTTCGTTTGCTTGCTGTGTTAATATTCTTCTTCTCTGGATCTACCATAGGGTTAGTTTACCTTATTCTTTGGGCGGTTCTTCCTGAAGCTCTTTGTGCTCCTGAACAATAAAGAAATTAGAATTTACCCTCATTCCCTTTTTTTATTAAAAAAATCTTCTAATTTTGCACTTTTTGGTCTTTTAATCATTGGAAAAATTTCTTTCCAATGAATTATTTTTGCTTCGAGGTTATTCTTTTCTAAATATGCTAAAACTTTCTTAGGAAATTCTGTAGCTACTAATATCCCTCTCACAAACTTTTTCTCTGTGCTTTCAAAGTATTCTATATACCTTTTGAGCTGATGAGCATTTGCTGGGGTAGCATTCCTTTTCTTCACTTCAACTATAGCTTCACCGCTTTCACTCATTCCCCTAATATCTACAGGTCCAACATCTGTACTATATTCAGTTCGTAATATTTGAAAACCCTGCTCAATCATATCAGGATTAGCTACTAGAAACTTCACAAGATCACTTTCATCACCATATATTTCCAATTCAGATTCATCTGTTGCATGCCATATAGAAATATTAGTTAAATTGGTGAAAGTAATTATCAAAGTCTCCTTCGTTTTTGTTCGATGTGTAATCATCTCTAACAAAGAATCAGAAATTTTAAACTCAATAGGTCCAGCTAATGGTTTTTGCCAATTAAGAGGTTTTACGCCTATTGGTCCATGTAAAACGATAGAAAAATCTTTCTTAATCATAAGGAATCTATCTCCTTCCGCTAGAGTGGATTTTATCCTACCATCAAAAATTGCTTTACATCTTCCAGCTATAAGGATCATTTTGTTCCCTACAACTAAGTTGAGTTTTTTAGCAATAGAATCAATCGGAACTAAAGGTAGTTGTTCATAATTGTTGTTGTTCAAATCGTGACCCTCAAGGAGATAGTTTTCATTTTAGAATCTTAATGAGATAATATTAACCTTACTACATTGCATTTCAACCTTACCTATACACAAAATCTATAAAAGAGAGAATAAGGTGGTAGATATACTAGCTTCCAGCTGAGAATAGGTGATACAATATGGCTGAAATTACATTCATTATGCTACTTATACAAATGGGAACAGTGATTCTTTGTCTATTATTTGGTTCATATATGGATTTGAGGAAAAGAGAAGTATCAGACATCCCTTGGATAATCATGGCTGTAGTAGGCTTAATCACAACAATCATCTATATCATTTTTACTGAAAACAAAGCCAAAGATGGAACGATTATTGGAATCAATCTTGGTGTAGGTATTGCAATAGGACTCGTTTTGTATTATACTGGAATGATGGGTGGAGCTGATGCGAAAGCTATTATGGCTCTATCACTTAATACTGCAATTTACCCTTTCATATACGAATTAACCTCTTTACTTGTTTATGATGTTGTACCACCAATCTTCAACACATTTTTCAACTGGCTTCTAGCTCTTGTCCTAATCTATCCATTACCATTACTCTTCTACAACATCTATTTGAAAATTAAGAAGAAAAAATTATTCGAGGACACAAACGCAAACTTTGCTAGTAAGTTTCTGATGATGATTTCTGGTTATCTTATACCAGTAGAAAAAGCTAAGAACAGAACAGATATTGTCTATTCAGAAGTGTATAATGTTGAAGAGGAGGAGTGGGAAATCAAACACTTCATGCAAGTTCCTGAAATTGAGGAGGAAGAGAAGTATAAGCAGGAAGTTGAAGAAAAAATCAAGAAGACAAAAAGAGAGAATATCTGGGTTAAGGTTCTACCTCCAGGAATAGTTTTCCTCTTAATTGGATATATACTGAACATCTTTCTTGGTAATATCCTATTTGCTTTATACCACTGGTTCCTTTAAGTTCATTTGTTGTGAAAACAGAACTTATATATTCAATCACAGATGATTTTCTCAGAGCAAAATGAAAACAAAAGAACTAGCAAAAACAGTTCTAGATATGATTCATAATAATGAAAAGGATAGCATCATAAATTTCATTTCAGACAACTTAGAAAAAGATGTTCAACTCCTCAAAACTCTTGTAAATATTCAAATTCAACTTAAGGAAATTGGTGGAGGATATCCTCCTGTTGGAAAGCAAATAGAAACTATAGACGAAATAATTGAATACACAGATATCGCAGTAAAC
>DAOVRE010000061.1 GCA_030628305.1 Candidatus Heimdallarchaeota archaeon
ATTCATTATATAACACTTCCCCCAGCTGGTATAGGTATTTTAACATCATCTCTTTAGATTAATTTAGTTTAAGAAATCAAACAATCTTATACACATGTCAAAAATGTGTAGATAGCTAAATAAGATATTTGTTAACAAGTGATGATAATTTAACCCTAGTTTCTAAATCGATGTTTTTCTTATTTAGCACAAGATTATTCAAATTATCTGTGATGTCAGAATCTGAGATGTAATCTAAGAATTGTGTAAATTTCTGTTTGGCTAAAAATGATTTACCCATAAAAACATAACAGAGGAATAGTCCTTGAGATTTCGATAAAATACACATAAATTCACGGAACTTAATTCGAATTATAGATACATCAGTTTCTAATAGTTCTCTTCTTTCTAGAATCCTAGGATATAAATCTGAAAATTTGGTTTCCTCTAAAGATCTAGATGAGAATGAATCTGAAAATTCTATTCTCCCCTCATCATTAAAAATTATAAAGAAAATAGGTTGTTCTTTTTCGATTATAACATCCGCGTAGTTAACCCATCTAGTCATCACTTTACTCAGAATCTCCTCAACGTGAGTTGTTTCAAAACGTTCTTCCAAAGAAGGCAAGCGATCTGAAAGGTCATCCCAAACATCTAATTGTTCTAGAAGAACATCATATTCGTTAGAAATAAGTACCTCAAGTCGCTTCAATCCTTTTTCATTTGCTAGTTTTTGAGCTTCTTCAAGTATATTTAACGAATCTTCAACATTGAACTCTAATATAAATAATTTAGATTGTAAGAAATATAATTCTATTAATAATAAGAAGTTTTGATTACTTTCCGCTATATAGGAAAGATTCTTGATATTTTGTTTTAATTCTCCGATTAGTTTCATGTCTTTAGTATCTTTAAATTGTTCAAGTAAGATATCACAAAGATAAAGATAGGATTTCTCTGTTGCTTTAAAGAACGAAATTTCATCGTTAATCACTTTTTCAAAAATCTCTTTAGCTTTTGGTTGATTCTCTTTATCATATCTTAGAAGAATAGCTTGACTAACTTCGAAGTAAATGGATATCCTCTTATTTGTATTTATCTCATTGAGTTTAGCTAGCTCAAACAAATATTCTTCAGCCTTTACGAAATTTCTTTGTTCAGTATAAAACGTAATGAGGTTAAAACAAGCCATCGCAACATGAATATTACATTCATATTTCTGTCTAAATTCTAAGCTTTTTTTACTATATTCTATTGCTTGATCCAATTCTCCTTTTTGATAAAAAGTTTCTCCGAGATAGCCGTAAGCATCTCCCAAAGTAAGAAATTGTTTTGAATCGTAAAATGCTTCCAGAACAAACTGATAGTTTTCTAGAGCTTCTGAAAGATTTCCATGGTAATAGTTTTTACACCCCCTGAGCAATTGTCTCCACCCCACATAAGAATCGCTACTTAATCCTTTCTCATAAAGAATAGCCAATTCTTCATATTTTGAGCTATTAATCATGTCTCCACTATGAACATAAGCAAAACTCAAATGTATCATTGAATGCCATTTTCTATATTGGGAGGTAGATTCTTTTGCATATTCTATGTATTTAAGTCCATAATCTATTGCTATTTTGAAAAATCCTTTTTCAGTATAAGCATACCTGAAGCAAGCAAAAGATCTCATTATTAGCTCTGTATAATTGAGCTTTTTAGCAAGTAAATACAATTCTTCAGACTTTTCTATAGATTTATCAGAGTCACCCATATACATCAATGACCAACACAAATCATTCAAAAATTCTGAATAGTAGAAATCTTCTTTGAAATCTCTTATTATGTTCAGTATAGTTTCCAAATAGTGGCTAAAAAGAGAGAATCTTACATTATACTTATATTGAAATTTTGTTTTTGCTTTCAACATAATAATACAATTATGTCTTACTTCTTTTGATTGCTTTTTTAACAAGTTTTTTGTTATTATTTGTAATGTTTCAGGAATTTTAGAACTAGAATCCATTAATTCGATAATTTCTAACTCTATTGGTGGCACAATATCCTCTAGAAGTTGATTTGTCTCAGCTGTTATTTCAGCTCTGTCTCCAAAAAAATCAACTCTATCGATTAGAAGCATTCGCAAGATTAATGTTTCAAGCTTTTGAAAAGGGGTTATTCTGTCATTCTCTTCAATTTCTTCTATTATGAGTGAAAACTTCTTGTGTTTTTCGCTAATCAAGAGCTTCTTAGCTAACTGTAAATTAGATTGTAGAGAAGACATTTGAAACATCCAGATTTGAGATTTAACACGTTGAATTACATTTTTGTATATAAATTTCTTATGCTTAGAAATCAGCAATTATATGAATCAAAGCTAATTGTTCAGAAAAATCAACAAAAAAAAGGAAAAATGAAGGAATTGGACTATTTCCTACTTCTTCTAATTACTAAAGTTAGTATAGAAATTGAGGTTAGGAAGAATACTAAACCAATCTTTTGTGAAAGTTCAGGGACTATAAGGGGGGTTCCTAGAGGATAAGGGTCAACAGAACTGGCTGTTCCAGCAATGACATAATCTCCACCGTACCAGTTATTCCACCAATTTCCTTCGTTGGTAGTTGTATCATACCATACGTTGTTAGCTCCAGAATCACTTGCTTGCGAATTTCCAATATTATTATCTATGAAATGATTATGGTGGATAATTATATTAGAAGCACCAACATCAAGAGATATACCAAAGCTTGGGTGCTGTTGAATAGTATTGTAGGTTATATTAGTGTTAATTGTACTTTGCAATTCTAATCCAAAGATCTCACTTCCAATAAAGGAATTATTTGAGATTTGAAGATTTTCACAATTAATAACAAGAAGGTTATTTTTTTCATTTGCTTCAAAGGTATTGTTAATTATATCTGCATAGGAGACAATATTCATAAATATACCTGCAATTTCCCAATGTTGGAATTCAATCAAATCTACTGCTACGTTCTTCACTATGTTTTCTTTAACCAAAATTCTATCAGAATATGTTATATGAATCCCTGCGAAGGTAACACTATTTTCAATATTTATATAGTTCTCCGTAATATTAGTGTCTGAGCAATCATAAACAAATATTACTGAATAATCTTCGTCTTGATCGCTATGTTTAAGATAATTTCCAGGTTCTTCTGGGTTTGATTGAAGTTCGTTTTCAAAGTTGTTTTTGAATGTCAAGCTTGGAGGAACTGTTTTGTAAATATCATTGTTTTTTATTCTTGAATTAGTACAATTTTTCAGAATAATACCTGAAACATATGTTAAAGTATTATCCTCAATTACTGTACCTTTAGAATCTTCAACATAAATGCCTCTACCTATTTGCATTAAATTGTTGTTAATTATCTTAGCAGTGCCATCTTTTACATTATCAATTAATATTCCAAACATTGTTGAACTAACTCCTAATCGGGAAATCTCGTTGTTTCTAATTTCAAAGTATTTTGTTGTGTTTGCGACAATAATTCCATATTCACCTTCCCCCACCTCAATATCTTTACCTTGTATGATGTATGGATGTGTTTCATTTCCATATCCAGGATAGCTAGCAAAATCTGAATCATCGTCAATCAATATAATAGGATCAGCCTTTATAGAGGGTAAAAGATCATTTTGAGAAAAAGAACTAGTGGGAGTAATCATATTACTAGGAAGAAGAAATAGCAGAATTAGTATAGAAAAAATAGTTATTGATAGTATTTTATTATTTTTCATTTTATCACCTGAGAAATGTAACTTATTTGTCACACCTTATGTAATATGTTCGTCACATATAAGTATTTTGGAGAACAGTAGACTAACAACAAAAATAAAAGGTTCATTCATTTAGATTCTTCGGATATTGCTTCATAAACGTCTGTTTTGGTCGTTTTTGCTTCAACTTGTTTAACGATAATTGTAGGTTTAGGTAGTTCTGCTATTCCGATCTCTTTTAGAATCGTATTGTGGTTCTTCTGGATTAAGAAGAATTTTCGTAGCTGAAACCATGAGGTCTTTACCAATAAAGGGACATCTTCAAATTCCAAAATGCAGGAATGATTAGCTGCTTCATCCTTAGTTTTTGTGTCTCTACCTAAAATAGTTCTGAGAATCAAACCACATTTAAAACAATAACGCCATCTTGCAGGATGAACAAACAGCAGATTGTTTGTTTTAACATATGCTACAATACCTTTATCAAAAGGAATAGTCCAAAGCTCTTGAGCAAATTTTTTCGCTGTTTCCCGAATTTCAGATTTTTCTGAATCAAGTATATCTGGCAAGAGAATCACTCTTTTATTAGTTAATGGTGTACTAGAACAAGTTACATATAAGTTTTCTTTTATCTGTTTTCTTTTATCTGAAAAAACCTCTTATTGAATCCATTGGAATATATTTAAGAAACTATGTTCAACAAATGTTATTTGGTAAAAATGTCACTTCATGATAGAATAGAATTTTGGTTTATTTCCTTTATGCACGATACCATGTACAGTCTTTTTATGAATGCGGAAAAACTTCTAATCCCCGCTGGTTTAAAAGAAGGGGATCATGTTCTTGAAGTAGGTTGTGGTCCAGGATTTTTCACCATACCATCTGCAGAAATTGTTGGAGATAAAGGGTTCATATATGCTATAGATACCAATTCTTTTGCTATTAGAAAGATTGAGAAAAAAATCGCAAAAGCTGGTGTTGCTAATGTTAAAACTATGATTGTTGATGTAACTGAAACAACTTTAAAGGATTCCAGCATAGATATAGCTTTCTTCTTCGGCGTTATTCACTCATTACATAGTATCATTGATAGAGTTGTATTAGAGATGCATAGAATCCTGAAGGATGAAGGGATAATTACTATCCAGAAGTCAGGAAAGTCTAAGGATTGTTTAGTAGACATCATAACACAGAATAATAAGTTCAAGTTCATAGAGGAAAAAAAGAGGATGTTAGTTTTTCAAAAAATGAAATGAAAAGAGAAAGTCAATTAGCTCAGTTTATTCTGGAATTATTTTAAAAAAAAGATTGAAGAATTACTTCTTCCCAATTTTTCTACTTAACAACGTTATTGCTAAAACTGATACTGAAGTGATTGTCACGATTTCGATTACTCCAAAACCTGCTTTATCAATTACAGGATCTTCTAATGTACCAACTGAAGGGTCATATGTTACTTCATCATCAAAATGCTCAAAGCTCAAGTAAGTTTGGACTGAACCATCGCTTAAGGAAGAGACTGAACAATTAATTGTCTTGTATTCATAAGAATTGTTAATCAAGTATTGAGCTTGATTTGCATAAGCGAAGAATGCTTGGTACATCTGCACTTACTTGAGTAACTACAAGTAATGCTAGAAACGCTAATCCGATTGTTATTTTGATTGCTTTGTGTTTCATTTTTGCTCAACATTTCTTATTCTTCCCTTTTTGAATAGGCTCTCATTTAAACAATCAAAGTTTGATACTTTAGAAAAGTAAAGTTAGTGAAAATAAGAAAAAAAGAAAAGAAAAAATAACATAATGTTATGTTATGCTCATATCTAAAGTTAAAAAGGCATGAGAATCTGAGATAGACCAGTAAACAGGAGGAAGTGGATAGCCATATAGTGGATACATCCAATAATTGGTTCCTACTATAGCCATAGTTCCATAACCAGCTACATTTAGATATAGAAACTCATCTTCTAGTGGTGGGAATTCAGATTTAGCAATTTTGAACTCAAACATCCTATGATCTTCTGCACAATTTTCACTAGAACCATAAGAAAAACCAATATCATAGTTTCCAGAAGCGATGGTATTACCAACTATTGATGCTATGTCACCCCCTGTGATTCTGAGTGAAAGTTTATCGATTTGGAGTTCATAGGCAGTTGGAACTACATCTTCATCATTCCAGCAGTGAATTGTAAAATAAAACATTCCATTTGAAGCATTGATATTATTATGATTGAGGTCTACTGTGCCGCTTACTATCGTATCTGCAGCGAAACTTATTTCGTTAACATCACTTAGAAATGTACCTTCACTCATGTTTCCTGGTATTCCACCGTGTTCTGCAAAAGAGCAATAAAACTCATTAGGTACTCCAAAGTGTCCTACTGGATTTGAGGTTAAATTAGCTTTTAGTCTATATTCTAAATCCATATCAGTTACACTTGCCATGAACAATCCAATTATTTCATCTGGAATCTTTTCAGTGATATTGACTCCAAATTGGATATCTAAGAAGTCTCCTGCCATCCAAACTCCACCACTCTCATAATAATGTGAAGTTCCTGTATAGTTGGAGTTATCATAATCTGTCCAGAAATCATAAAAATCTCCAGTTGTATTTCCTCTAAGTACTTCTAATGTATCCATTTCTGGTACAATCGGGATATCAGGGTAAACAAGTGTGCTAGGAATTGGAGTTAACTCAAAATCGAACACATTATCACCACTTACATTATAGAATAAATACTCATATCCATAATCTTCTAATGAAAACAAAGCGAGTTTCGAATTCCAAGTATCAGGTAAACGATTTGCTAAGTGAAAAGCAAGCCATTCACCGTCTTCAGTATTCGTTCTGTCAGAACATAAGTCTAATGCAATATAGTAGAAATCATCATCTTCCGCTACCGAAAGGTAATTCCATCCATCTACATTGGCTAGGTCTACGACTGGATCAATTTCATTATCCACATCTAAGTAAAATGGTATATTATAGTACGAACTTTGTAACCATTCACGTTTCTCAATTACACCATCAATTGTTGGAGTAATTTTAGCTGGGTCACTATTAAACTGCCAATCATTCCCCATTAGCCATCCTACAAAGAAAGCACCCCCACCAAGAGCTAAAGCAAGGACAATTGCAGTTATTTTAATACTTGAACTTTTTGACATATTTTTTGACCTTTTTTTATTTTTAACCTTTTTAATTTGTAAAAAGATAGATATAATTATAGCGAGAGATGATATATACTTTTCCCAAAATTTTAAGCCTAGATAATGCGAAAGTCATAAAAGAGGGGAAAGGAAATGAAATTGATGAAGAAAATAGGTATAATAGGAGGACTGAGTGCTGAATCTACTATTGAGTATTATAAGATACTAATCAAGGAATATAACAAACGAAAAGGGGGAAAGTCTTCACCTCTACTCATAATTGATAGTCTAGATTTAGAAGAAGCTGTAAATTTAATGAATAATAGCGATTGGGATGGTGTTTTTAATATCATTTTCCAATCAGCTAAAAATCTAGAACGTGCAGGTGCAGAAGTTATAATCATTGCAACTAATACTATTCACAAGGTCTTTGAAAGATTACAAAAGAAAATCAAGACCCCGATGATTAGTATATTGGATGTAACTGCAGAAGCTGCTAAAAACAAAAATCTGAAGAAAATAGGTCTATTGGGAACAATTTTCACAATGCAATCAGATTTCTTTCAAAAAGCATTTCAAAGATATAATCTAGAAATCATTGTACCTAACCAAGAAGATCAGAAATTAGTTAATGAGGTCATTTTCAACGAGCTGACGTTTCATATAATCAATCCTGAATCTAAAAGAAGATATCTAGAAGTAATTGGAAGATTACAAAAAGAGGGAGCTGAAGGAGTTATCCTTGGATGTACTGAAATCCCCTTATTAATTAAGCAAGAAGACAGTCCTATACCTGTATTTGACACAACCACCCTTCATGCAATGGCAGCCCTTGAATATGCAATGAAGTAAGATTTTCTTTCAAAAACATTTATTCATCATAACCCTTATTTTACTACTAAAACAAGATATAAATACATTTCAACTCTTCTGTAGCTTACTTATAGTGAAATCTCTACATAGGGATAACTCAAAATGACATGGTGAACATATTGGCTGAAACTGTGGAGTTGAAGTTTGATCAAGAAGAGATAGATAAAGCTGAGGAAGAATACAAGAAGCTTCATCTAGATCCGGCTCAACAAGACATGGTTGACTCCATAACAAAAATCATGAATGGTCTTGTGCCAATACCTGAAGCAGCTGTTAAAGGTTTCACATGGAAAGTCATGAGTAATTGGCAGAGGATGCGTAGAATTACAATAGCCGAGTTAAATAATAGACCTCTAAGAGATAGAATAGA
>DAOVRE010000082.1 GCA_030628305.1 Candidatus Heimdallarchaeota archaeon
GGTATTGTAACGCTGACCTCAGGCGCTAGAAGGACTATTACAACTTCTTCCGTCCTCATCAAGGAATCAACCTTCAAACTCCAGGTGAAAGATTTATGAACCAACCTCCCAAAGATATCCTGCCCAAAAGTGTAACCGATCTTAGTTGAGTTAACACTCATAAATCTGAGTTATTAACGATTTTTTCTTTAAAAATAGGATCAGTGACGTAAATAGTGACAGCTTCAGAAAGAGGATTCATCTCACCTCTCTTATAATTATCAATTCTTAATTCTACACACTTACTACACAAACCAGCTGGTATAATGATATTTGAAACTAACTCTTTCTTCTCTCTACTTAAGCATCGTCCACAGAGTGGTTTTCCACAATTAGAACAACAGTATCTAGCTTTGGCTCCACATTTAGAACAAGTTGATTCGAAAAGTAGAATTATCTTAACCAAGAATTATCACTGATAATTTGTGAACCATATACTATTAAAACCACACAAAAAAATCGATTTTCAGATTTGTGTTGATCATGTCAAACTTCTCTTTGTTGTAGAATCCAATAATAAGTGACTGAAGTATCCTAGACAAAAACCAAAAATGGGATATACATAAAAAAGGTGGTCATAGAGCGGAATAACAACAAATGCCATAACAAAAGATGCGATAAAAGTTACTGCAAAGATGAACCAAGAATGAAAGAATTTTCTGTGATCTGGATTAGTTGGGCGCTCGATTAGATCTGGCAATATCGCTCCTAGAAATATACATACAAGTGAGGAAGCCAAAATCAGTGCTAATGTGAAGTAATTAATCTCTGAAGTAAAGAAGTAATATGCTAATCCTACCAACGATAAACCAATAATTTCACCTATTACTACATGAGTTGTTTTTCCCGGCAATAAATTCTCTCCTGCTATCATATGGTAAGATTTGTATTTAAACCAAAGTAAAAACAGCGTCTTACATTTAGTGAATAAACATTAAAAAATTGAAGCAATTATTTGCTAAATTTAACTTTTCATAGCCTTCCACTCATTTTGAAAATCCTAGGCGGCATGCCAGGTATTAGGAAATAGTAGAGTAGACTACAAATTTTACAGTATTGTTTATTTTCTCCTATTTTGACTAAAAACTTACCACATTTCTGGCATTTCATTCTGACACCTGGAAATCTTGTTCTAAACAGCTTCAGTTAATATCATGCTCCAATAGGTATTAAGAATTGCTGTAAAATGTTGATTAGATAAACAAAGTTCTACTTTTCTTCAATCCCTTTATAGATCTCTTGTAGTTTCTCTACCATATCAGCTGTATACGTGCATTAATCTATAGATGATTCTTTCTTTTTAACGTGCATTTCTAGTCAATTATTTTGAATTGTATGAGGTAAGGTTTATGTAAAACCTTGAAATTCCAAAGTCCTAAATAAATGGTGAATTTACTTTGAGTGAAAATAAAACTTACAAGGATAACAAGTTAATATCTCTATTATTATGCTTTATATCCTATACTTTAGCAATTGGAGCTGCTATAGGTATCGGAATTGTATTACATCCTCTGCTCCATCCAATTCTGACAGCTTTTATTGTTGATGTAATAGCAACCATGATAATATTCAGCATTAGTGTCCTCTTTAAGAATACTAGTCTTTACGATCCCTACTGGAGTTTTATTCCAATACCCATCATATTGTATTGGTTAATAACAGCTGATAATTTCCCAACAATAACAATCAGACAGATAGTGATATTAGCACTTGTAATCATTTGGGGTGGAAGGTTAACTTTTAACTGGGTTAGAGGTTGGAAAGGTTTAAATCATGAAGATTGGCGATATGCTAAATTTAGAGAAGAGAAACCTAGTTTGTTCTGGTTCATAAATTTCACAGGATTACAAATGATGCCTACATTGATAGTATTCTTGGGTTGTATTCCTATTTATTATAGCATAATTTCAACAAGCGCAACTTTTACAGTTTTTGATATAATTGGGATAATAGTAGCTTTGGGCGCAACAATATTAGAAACAGTAGCTGATGAACAACTCAGAAACTTCGTCAAAACAAAGCAAAAAGATGAATTTATGACAAAAGGAGTTTGGTCAGTTACAAGACACCCCAACTACTTTGGAGAAGTTAGTTTTTGGTGGGGTATGTTTTTCTTTGCAATAGCAAATGGTGTATCTACTCTATGGGTGGTAGTAGGACTTATATGTATGACAATATTATTCTTGACAATAAGTATCCCATTGATGGAGAACAGACTGAAGAAGAAATATCCAGGATATAATAGATATATATCAAGAGTATCCTCATTTATCCCATGGTTTGAGAAGAGAAATTAACACTTCTCTTACCAACTCCCAAGCGATAGTTTTATTTTTAACCTCTCCTATATAACTCAAAAAGCATATTGTGGTATTATGAATTCCAATAAAACTAAATCAAAATTTAAGAAAAAACACATTTTATATATATTGCTAATAGTTATTTTCATTGTTATAGTCACATTTTACTTCATTAGTCGTTTTACAGAAACTAATTTTATACAACAATGGTATGATAACAATTTTTACGATGCTGGAGTTGAAGAATCTTTGAATTACCAAGAAATGTTGATTCAATTTGTTGATTCATTCTTCATTTATACTTTAATCGCTTTCCTTATCGTCTGGATTGTTGAAATTATTCTTAGAACTTTCAAAGAAAGAATAACTGATGATATAGAGAATACAATACGCGTTTTAATTAGATTTGTAGTAATTCTATTTTTCGGTATTGCTTATATGACCAAATTTGAAAATTTCGTAGGTGCAGTCATAGGAGTTGCGGCAACAGTGGGTGCTGCTTTTGGCTTAGCTGCATCAAGGTCCTTGGGGCAAATATTCTCAGGATTACATCTTGTACTAAGTAAACACCATAATGTTGGTGATTATCTGATTATTAATGATATGAATATTGAAGGTGTTGTAACAGGTATCTCTACAAGTTTTGTAACGATTCTTCAACCTAACAGAACAACAGCAGTTATATCTACAGACAAACTACGTGAAGAGGAAGTTCTTAATATTAAAGTAGAGCGCTTTGAAACAGAGAAAGATGGGATAACTCATTTATTTGTGTATGGGAAAAAAGTCAAGGAAACTCATTACGTATATCCTGTGAAGTGGGCTACTCACTCAGATGATCGTCACTCTCATGCTGTAGCAGCAATTATGGAAACTGGTGAAGATTTCAAGGACTATATCGATGATGAAGTAGATTGGATGATATATGAACGAGATAGGCTGAATAGAAGATACTTGATAAGTCTAACAGTTCTTGACCCTAAGGTTTTACTCCACTTAGCAGAAGAGTTCACTCGTATATTAGAAGCAAATTACGAAAAAATCAAGTATGGTGATAAGAAGAAATCTACCAGTAAGAAAGCTGCTAATTAAAATCTTATTTCCTCTTTTTTCTTTTATGGATGTAGAAAGTAATTGAAAATTCTGCTATCCTTAATTATTTTGCTTTAAACCTCTTAACCATAAGAATAAGTCAGTTTTACAATTAGGACACTTACTGTTCAGCTCCAACCATGTTATGAGATGTTTTTTATGTGCGTATGTTTCACAACAAGGTGTTTTAACAACAATATTCTTTTCAGATGGTTTTAAGTCAAGTAAACAGACTTTACATGTTGGTCTATGAGCATCACATTGATCACAAGTCTCCTCATTAGCTTCAAAAACACTATCACACTGATAACAAAGAATCTCTTCAACTTTCAAATCATCAAAGTCCTTCAGTAGAAGCTCTTCATGTAACTTAGCAAGAAGTTCAAGGTATGTTGATACCTTCTCACTGTTTCTGATACGTGCTTCTACAAATTTACGATTCAGTGTAAATTGCTTCAAATCTTCTTTCATATTGATTAACATATTGTTTATTTCTTCTTTTTCAAGTAGGGTCTCATAGAATGAGTGATGATTTGAATGAAAAATGTATGACTCACTGGAACTAGGTAAATCGACTTCATCACCTGTATAACTCTTCTTTCCAGTTTTCCGCTTGATACTGAAAGCCAAAGGATAATCTGCTTTCAACATCGTATCTATGGCTATTTCATTAACTGAAAGAACTTTTACTGTTGTTCTATGAAAAAAATTGTATTTATGTTCGTTAGGGAAATAGAAAATTACTCTAGGAACTTGACCAAGATTTTTTTCTATAATCTCTCCACCAAGTTCTCTAATGTTGGATACAATTTTGGTGAGTATCTTCTCTTTATCTGTAACAAGTTCCTCAGCATGATCGATATAGATTTCAGTTAATGTGGAAGGTTTACTAGCTTCTCTCTTCAATTTAATGTACCAATAAATTCGCAAAAAGGTGGGAATTACTATAACACATCCAAAAACATAGATAATTATGTAAGAAATTCTGAATGTGTCTTCAACTTTGTTATACGAAAAAAAAGCTCCCCCTACGATGACTCCAATGATGCAAATACTTATGAAAATTGACGAGAGAAGGCGCTTTTGATAATATTTATTCATCTGAGGACAAGTAATATATCCTTATCAGATAATAAATAGGTTTCCAAATAAATTCAACAAAAGCTTAAAAATGCAAACAGTATTTCAGTATCGTGACAACCAACAACCCTCACGAAATTTGCATTTGGGAGAGTAAAGAAAATTGTTCTGATTGCGGATTGAAAAGTAGATTACACTGTCACCTAAATATTAAATACTCAATAATTTTTGGTATGCCCTTCTTCATTGCTTTTATATCTGCATTTGTAGGTTTGATACTTTTAGGATTTCCATTGAACCTCATATCTATACTCTCTTGGATGGGTTATATCGTGTTTTTCTTCCTTGTTTGGGAACCTCAAATACTCTGTTCTCATTGCCCTTATTATGCTGAAGGTAAGAGCAAAACATTGCATTGCTCAATCAATTACGGTTTTTTGAAAACAGCTAAATTTAAACCAGGTCCTATGAGTAAGTTCGAGAATGTACAGTTTCTTGTGGGTGCTAACATTATATTCTTGATTCCTATAGTATTCTTGATAATAGGGCAATTGTGGATTTATCTAGCTATTACACTATTCGGCATAGTGCTTTGGTATATCCTCATTCAACTGTATGTTTGCAAAGATTGCGTGAACTTCTCATGTATTTTAAATCGAGTGCCAAAGAAAGAAAGGGATGAATTTCTGAAGAAAAACCCTACTATGTACAAAGCCTGGAAGAAAAGTGGATATCAATTTAATGATGAATAAAATCATGCATCATCTTTTTATTATTATAATACTTAAAGTAAACAATGTTGATTAGAGAAGCGACAACAGCTGATGCAGCTGGAATAGCCAAAGTAAAAGTGAATTCGTGGAAGACGACCTATGAGGGATTATTTCCAGATGAAGTTCTGGATAATCTTTCAGTTGAAGAAGAAACCACAAGATGGGCTAGAAACCTTGATAGTATCTCAAAAACCTATACAAGCTTGGCTCTTGTTGCAGAAAATGATGACAAGGAAATTGTGGGTATCGCAGCAGGAAGAAAAAATGACGATAGAATCTTTCGTTATGATTGCAATCTGAGCATAATCTATATCTTGAAGGAATATCAGAGAAAGAAATTGGGAAGTAGATTAACTGAACAAATAGTAGATTTCTTTGTTGATAAGCGTTTTAAATCAATGATAGTCTGGATTCTGAAAGGAAACACCAACAGCCTTTTTTATGAAAAATTAGGTGGGATGCCAAAAGAAACTCAAAGAGTTGAGAAATGGGGCATTGTATACGAAGAAGTAGGATATGTGTGGGAGGACGTCTCAAAGATTTTCTGAAAAGAATTACAGCTATTTTTTTCGATATAGAATGTATTCGACAGGAACAATGTGTCCTTTATTATAATGATTTAAAACCGCATCCAATTCTTTCAAAAGATAATGATCATTTATAGAAAACAGAGCAGATGTTTCTGAGATATCAAACCATTTTTCTCCATCGACACTACACTCTGCAATTTCATGTTGTTCAGTAAAAAGTTCGCTCATCATTTCATAAGATAAATGACTTTTCCATATAAAAACAGAGAAAATATTTTGGTTTAAATAGCTAGATGAAATTGCGTATTTTTTTTATTTAGAAAGCAAATAGCATAGAGAAGGCGGAAAAGAATCATCTTTTCCAGAACTGCCACCATTTTTTGGATGTAGAACCTTTTTTCTCGTCTACTCTTTTCACTGTCCTTCTTAATTCCATAATTCCATCCCTTAATCCCAATTTATAGAGAAGCTCGCGAAAACCATCAGGTTCGTTCTCTTCTTCGATAACATAAATGATAGGAAATCTTTTTCTCTCTACTTCTAACAGTCTAGTGATCCTACCAGCTTCATATTTCTCTTTAACTTGACTATCTTTACCAATCCAGACATAAAGAACGTTGTAAGCATCTAGAACAAACGCATCATCGGATTGAAAGTGCTTGTGTTCAATAGGTAGTTCTGAAACTACTATTATTCCTTCATCATTCTCCCTAATCTGAAGCAATCTGAAATCTTTCTCATATTTTGTGTCAATTGATTTGAGAAAACCTAAGGTATCTCCTTCAACAACTTCAAAGGCAACCTGTTCCTTAAACTCTGCCGGCTCTAAACCTTGATTGATAGTTTCAATTTTCTGCTCTTTATTTTGACTTTCAATCTTTTTTGCTCCCCAAGAACCTATGAA
>DAOVRE010000088.1 GCA_030628305.1 Candidatus Heimdallarchaeota archaeon
ACCAAATCTTCATTGAAAGATGCGATTAAAACGGGTTCTCCAGATGCTGTAGTATGTCCTAAAAATCCTTCCTCAATACCATCTCTTGTACCCATATATGCAGTTAATTGAGGATCATCTTTTACTATAACATTCCCCATCCCTAGTAATTTATCTAAGATCGCATTATCTACTTCAGTATGTACTGTAGTATTGGTTACTATTTCTAGTTTCCTTCCAAAAGTATCTAAGAATTCAGCATCTATCCAGCTCAAATTAGGACAGATTATAGTTGCAGAGGATTTTGTATTTCTTAGAGTTGACATCATTGTGGAAAAGGTTTGTTCTTTACCATGTACTAGCCAGATATCTTCTATTGGGGCAGGTTCAACACCTTTGCCTAAATTGAGAACACTTCTAAGCAATTTCATTGATTCTCCTGTTGCTTCTAGAACAATATCGATCTTTGATGGGATTGATTTCAGAATGCCCGTAATATTCGCATCAACTTTATCTATTTCCTTCAGTGAATTTGAGATGAATTCTTCTTTGAATGTTTGCAGTTTCAATGAATATTCATCTTTGGTGGAAGTAGAGGCTTTTGAATTTTCTAGAGCTTTGTTCATCTTCTCAACTATAACTCCGTAGAAGGTTTCAAAGATATCTTCAACAGCTTGTTCAACTCCTTTAAGATCTTTATCTACAGTCTCATGAACTGAAGATGAGGTGTCAAGTAACGAATCTTTTGTACTTTGGATATTTGTCACTAAAGCTGAAGAATTGGAATCTGAACTTGTCACTAGTGAGTTGATTTGGTGACTAACATTCAGCTGGAAGTCATTACCCTCCTTCTCAAATGCGTCTTCAACAGATACTATACTTTTATCATATTCGCTTGAAATATTTGCATAAACTTTTTCCAAATCTCTCTTAGTTTCTTCATACAACTCATCTAGAATTGCTTGTGCTTGAGTATGGTAATCATTTATTGCTGAGGCAAGATTTGATGCGAATATAGCGTTATCACTATCTAACCACTCTGGGTAAGATTCAGTTAGCTTATTGAGTTCTGTTTTTGCTTCGTTAATTGCATTATCTAACGAAGACGCTTTTTTAGGTGAAACACTTAAATCTGCTAACAAACCTTCAGAACTCTCCATAAACGCTTGTACTTCTTGATCAACAAAATCATGAATTTGCTCACCTACTACCTTTGTTTGTTGACTGTAACTTGCTGAGGCTTCATCTAGAGTAACAGACACATCTGTATCCAGTGCTTTCTTTGCTCCCTCAAATTCTGACTGGAGTATCTTCATGTTGTCATCCATTGAAGTAGCTACACTTTTTACAAGTGTTGAGTGGTCATCAATGTTAGTTTTAATTGTCTCTTGTAGTTTTTGCATTACTTTATCATTATTTACTCGCATAGTGCTGAAAATTTCTTCTTTAGAGGAAAGTAATCCTTGTAAACCTTCTTCAATGTGTAGTTGCATTTTTGTTTTTTCTACTTCGCCCTCTTCATCACCTACAATTGACTCTCCTGCTTTTATCACTTCATCAAGATATTTGCCAGTTTTATTGATAATTGCTTGGAAAGAGTTGGTAGCATTATCTGTAATTAGTTTATTTGTTTTTTCTAACTCCTTGAAGGTAGTATCTAGCTTCTTACTTATTTCACTCTCTGAATCACTCATTGTTTGAAGAATTGTAGTTTTGGATGTGTCAATTTTCTCTTTTTCACCATCTAATAACTTTACTACATTTGAAACAAATGAATTAGAGTTCTTTGTTAATGTATCAATTTGTACTTGATACAAATTTTGAACCTTTTCAGGCGCGGTTATTTCTTTAATATTATTTGTTAAGCTAGTTGTTGCTTCCTCAACCGTACTCTTCAAAGAGTTTATTGAATCATGCTCATTACCAACAATGCTTCCAAGAGCTTGAGTGTTGGTATCCTGCAATTCAGTAAAACTTGTTTCATATGTTGTGAAAGTAGTTTCGATTCTTTCTTTCATGCTATTGTATGATTCTCTAAGCTGATTTGTAATCTCACCTTTAGCTTTCTCCATTTTTTGACTAATGTCCTCTGCTTCTGAATCTGACAATTGCGAAAGGGCGTCTATACGGCTATTCATCTTGTTAAAAATATCAGTCGAAAGACTTTCCATTGAGCTAGTGAATGTCTTAATAACTTCATCTATTTTACTTTCCGTATTATACTTCAAGTTATTAATATCAGCAATCATGGTTCCAATTAAATGAGCCATCCTGGGACCAGCTTCTTTTCCAAAAACTTTCTGTAATTGCTTTTGATCCAGGCCTTGGAAGGCTTCATTAATTTCAGTCAATTTAGCAACAGCGGCTTTAAATTGATCGTCAAGTTCTTGAACACTTTCAAGGCTTGATTGATAATTAATTTGAACTAAATTAGGTACCTCATCTCTAATGTCTCTACCATTCTTAGCAAACTCTTCAGAAAATGAAATAATTCTTGCCTTAATTTCCTCATTTTTAGTGTCCATGAAACTGTTTACAGTAGTTGTATTAGTATCAATATTCTCTTTGATATCTGATAAAGCAGTAGTTTTAAGTTCGTTAAGATGGGTAAGATAGTTTTCTTTGAACTCATTGTGAGTGGAAGTAAACTTCTTCTTGCTAGCATTCATTTTTTTGGAGTAACTATCAATAGTTGAAGAGATGTTAGTAACATATTCTGATGAAGCCAGCTCAAATGATGATACTGTATTGGATAAGAAGTTCAACATCGTTTCTTGGTTTGCTAAAACATCTTTCTCAAGCTTTTTGAGATAATCTTGCTCCTTTTTCTTTACAGAAACTAGTGCTATATCTGCCTCTGTATTTATCTCTGCTGCAACATCAGTAAGTTTTGTGTTGCTTTGTTGAATAGATTCTGTAATAGAAATCGATAAGAATGTATTCAACTCTTGGATTTTCTTGTCCATGTTTTCTTTTTGACTTGACGATAAATTCACAAAGTCAGAGAGGCTTTTCTGCAAATCTTCATTTATGGATAATTTCAAAGTATCAAAATCATCCATAATTTCTCCAAAGAAGCTTTTAATCTGGTCACTTACATTCTCAATGGATTTTGATAGAGTGTCCTCAAATAGGTTTAAGCCTTCATTTATCCCTCCTTGAAGAAGTGTTAATAGGTTATCACTATTTTTCTCGAAATCATTCAAATAATCATTTAGGTTCCCAACAAGCTTATTTTTCATCTCAGCAGTCTTAGTTTCAGTTTGAGAGATTAAATTTCCAAGCTTCTCGACTGATAGAGTCTTTATTTGGCTCAAAAGATCTTGGAATTGTGTTTCATTTTGCTGTAAAACATTAATTGCTGAATCCTTTGCTTTTTCAATTGCATTTTTGATTCTGTTAGATGTTAAATCTTCTAACTTCTTAAGCTCTTCATTTAACGAGGATAGAATATCTTTTACTTTTGTTTGATATTCGTCTAAATTAGTTTGGTAATCACTAACAATTTTGTTTATTGTCTCTATTGATTTTGTTGTTGATTCTTTGGTTATTAATTTAGAATCGCTGATGAGTTTCTTGTTAACATCATTTGTATTATCAACAATTAGAGATTTTTTCTCACCTGCTTTGGAGTTAAACTGTTCAAGAAGTGTGCTTATGTTAGTTTTTATTCCTTCAACTTTCTCTAATATTCCATCTAATTGCCCTTTTGCACGAGCATTATGTTCGGTTTCTAGATTAGCATACGTCTCTTGTATCTTTGTTTTAAAACTCTCATGATGTTCCCCAACTCTATGGATTGTTGTATCAAAGGTTGATGAGAGATTCTCTTGGATTCTTTGTATAGCTTTTTTCAGATTGTCACTGTGTGTAGTGGTAATTGTTCCTGTGTCTGTTTTAATCTTTGAAATTGCTTCTTGTACATCGTTCTTTCCTGTTGTTACTACTTCAGAAACAGAAGCAAGAAATTGCTTTGAAATATCACTTAGCTCTTGACTATGACTGTCAGTCGATTCTGTCAGTTGATTATGAAATGTAGATAATTGACCTCGAAAGGTTTTCATAGTATTATTCCAATCATTCTTCACGTCATCACTTAAAGCTTTAAGCTCATTTTCAAGCCTCATGGATACATCTTCAGTTAGCTTAATTTGTGGGGGCAAGGGGATAAAATATGAGGTTCCTTCATTATTTTTTGCTATTATTTCTTTTATATAGCCTTTAGTAACTAAACTACCCAAAGCTGCAGAAATAACATCAACAGTTTGTTTATAGTAGGATTGGATTTGTCCAATGGTTCTAGTTCCAAATTGAACTACTGTTGAGTAAACCTGAATTTCATCTTGCGATAAGCCTATTTTTTCTAATGTTGATTCCATTTTCATCACACTTTAAAGTTCATTTTTTATAGATTCTATACTTCTTTCTAATCTTTCAATTCTATTGATCAGATCTCTTTTTCTTTTTTCGGCATCTTCAGCGCTTTTAACATGCTCTTTAGCTTCTACGTTTAGATCTGTCATTATAGATTGCTGAGTTTCAGCAATTTGACTTTTAATTTTGGAAGATTGGGATGCGATATCTGCTAGATTTTCTTTTTCAACAGCCTCAAGTTGAGTTGTGATTTGAGAACTTGTTTGACTGATTGAAGCCTTTAATCTCTCGACTTCTTCTTCCAATAATGCTATTTTTTGGAGAAATTCTGATTCAGTTTTTTCTTTAGTTTTATCAGATTCCTCTATGACTATTGTTTGAATCTCGGATAACTTTTGTTTAATATCATTCTTTTCAGTAGAAATAATAGTCTTGGTTTCTTCTTTCATTTCATCAGATTGTTTGGAAAATGATACTAACTCGTCATCTGCGTTCTTGTTGAAATTTTCTTGAAAGTCTTTAAGCTCGTCTCCATGAGATTCTATTTGCTGTGTTACTAATTCCTCATAAAGATTGATCATGGATGCTTTGGATTCATTGAAGTTAGAAAGGGCAACTTCATTAACATTAATCATGCCTTGCTCATATTCTGCTAGAACCTCTTGAATCTTTGCAATTTCATCAATAAGATATTTATCCATTGTTCCTGAAATTCCAGATAGCTCTGTCTGTATCCTTTTAACAGCGTTATCTACTAGTTGAGCTAGTTCACTTTTTATCCTATTGAAACTCTCAAAAATTGATTCCATGTTCTCTGTAAGTTTATCACCGTATTCAGAGCGAAGATGCTCTATAGACTCTTTCATAATATTTTCAGTTATATTAATATTAGATTCTAGCTGTTTCTTCATTTCATTAGCATTTTTCTCAAACGTTGCTATACTATTTTGCCTAATATCTAAAACATCTTCCTTAACAGTTGTAATTGCCTTTCTAAAGGAGTTTACTTGACTATTTGATAATCTGTTAATATCTTGTTCATGAGAACTTAAAATTGATGAGATTTTCTCTTCAAAGCTAACTGAATATTTATCATACTCAGTTTTCCCTTTTTCCAAGGTAGAAAGAACGGTATCTTGTAATGAAACTAGCATTTTCTTGGTCTCATCTAATTTACCACATACTGTTCTTGATTGAGTTTCAGTCCATTCATTTAGAAAGGTTCGATCTTTTTCCGAGCCATCTTTAACACTATTCTCAAGACTAATCTTATTATTATCAATTAAGGTTCGAATATTTTCATTCAAAGATATGAACTTGTTTTGTATCAATGTTGCCATTGTTTGATAATATTTTTGCAATTCTAGCTGGTTTTCCAATGCTTCTTTGAAATTGGTTGCTTGACCTTCTAAATTTTCTATTTCTCTTCTAATTTTATCTAAATCTTTAGATACTTTTTCAGACATGTTTTTCACCTAAAATTCTAATTCTTTTTCAATATTCTCCAAAGAAATTTCCTTTATTTCTTCCTTTTTTGGTTCTAATGCTGGTTCCACAATTAGCTCTTCTTTCTCAAACATCATTGTTTTGAAATAATTGCGATGGATACTTTCAGGATTGAATAAATCAGCTGCTTTCTTACGTATCCTTTCAAAATTCTCCTTATCACCCATACTTCTATTGCAATCTAAGCTCCACTTGAAATACCCTCTTACAGCATATTCATTCTTCTCAATTGGAAGACTCATTGCCATTTTTTCAAATTGGTCAGAAGCTCTTGAATAAGACCTTTTTGCTTTCAATTCTTCTTCAACTGAGTCATAGTAATTCGCAGATTTCACATAGAGTTTTGCAGCAAAATAGTAGTTTTTTTCTTCAAATTCTCTTGCAATTGATTCACAAACTCCACCAGCTTGCTCTAGCTCATTTATTTGCTCGAATTGATGAGCATTAATAATTGCAAAATCGTATGCTCTTTGATACATCTCCTTTTCGATGCATATCTTAGTGATTTTATTCAACTTCGCTGCAATAGCAAAATCTGCTAATCTATCCCTTATCTTAAGAGTAAGGTTTTCAATGATTTCTATAACATTATCAGATGGAGCAATGTGATTTTCAAGATCGCTTAAAATCGAATCTAATCGTACCATTAATGTTGGTAAAGGACCAAATAAGGTTAACCTAAATTTCATAGCAGTCAATAATGAATCC
>DAOVRE010000154.1 GCA_030628305.1 Candidatus Heimdallarchaeota archaeon
AAGAAGGAAAGCTATAAGGTTGAAAAAGACGATATGACCTAACAAAGACCAGATGTGGGTGTGAGCATGATACCACCGTAGATGGAAGTCTTCAGCTATGACTTCAAAAGGAATAGCAGGATAAAGGGATAGATATGCACTTGCTAGAATGAAAATGCTGGCAAAAAAGCCATCTCTCTCTTGACCGTCTCTTTTGCTGAAGAAAGAAACAACAGCATCAATTCCCATTACAAAAATAATAGCAAGTGGAACAAGAATTGGGGAGAGATATCTTATTGACCCATTGGCAAAAAAGCCTTGCCAGAAGACATAGAAGAATATTAACCAGAGTATCAACTCATTGTTCTTTTTATGAGATTTGATAAATCCAAATATCTTAAAGAACAACCATGTTCCAGCAAACATCGTTGCAATCAAAATGGAAAATGAGGAGGAAACAAACGTTGCGATATGGGCATTTTCCAGATAAGTTGTAGTCCCAGGAAGAGCAATTCCCATCCATGACAAGTTTATCTGAGTATCAGGCAAGTTCACATAAAGGTTGAAGAGATAATCTTGGACACCGGGAACGTTCAATATATGAAGACCCCACAGTAATGCTGCAACCAATGGAAGTGAAAAAATACCGATAACTAACAACCAACGTTTATATGAAAACTTCAATGTTTCGCTTGAAAAGATAAGATATATACAAAATGCACATAAGAGAAAGATAAGAATCCCCGTCCCTAAATACACCTCGAATATGGATTTTCGAACAAGCTGAAAAGCAAATCCTGCTACAACAATTGAACGGATAACTTTCCCTACCATATCTGAAGGCATTGCAACCAAAATTACAAATGGTATAACAAATCCACTGATTTTACTTAAAACACAACCACTTAAAGCTAATGATGCAAGGAGAGCATTATAGAACTGATCTTTAAAATTTTCACTCTTCAGAAATTTTCTGAAAAAGAAGTATGTTGCAGTTGTAAAGAATGTAATGTAAATTTCTTGGTAATATTGAAATTCATATATTAGGAAAAAGGTAAAAGGAGTGGCTAGTAAAGCAATTGAAGATAGTAAAGAAGATTTTTTTGTTAAACCTTCTAATTTTGCAATTTTATAACAAAGAAAAACTATTCCAGTAAGGAATAGCAAGGGAATTAGTTGAATCATTTCTGTTTGTGTTACAAAAAATCCGTACGCAAATAGGAGGATATTTACAGGCGGTTTGAATTGTGGCATAAAATTCCATTCATTGACAATCCCTAATTGACCTGTAAGATATATTCTGAAAGAGTTGGGCAAATAAAAGTGTAAGAAATCCCATCCTCGAAGAGGGTAAACTAAGCCCTGAAGTATGAAAAAGAAGATCATTAATCCTATTATAACTTTCAATAATACATCAAGACCTTGTGGGATTTTCTTCTTCTCCTTTAGAACGAGTACAGGAAGTTTCTTTCTTACCCAAAGATATATTTTGAAAATTAGATAAGCAAGGGCTACTGCTAAGTATGTGTATACAAAGCGCTCTAAGATAGTCGTACTTCCGATTTTGTCTGCAATTATAGCTATTATGAGCATAGGGACAACAAGTGATATTGTTCCAAAAAGTAGAGATTCAATAATGTAATCTATTAAAGAACTAGAAGAGTTAATTTTCATGATTTTCTTTTTAAACACATCGACAATCAAGAATCCCATACCAAGTATTGAAATAACGGGGAGAATGATTCTTATGTCAATCGGTGCTAACATCATGTTTGTTTATCCTCATACTCTTTCTCTACGTCATCTGCGGTTCTAGTAGCAGCAAAAATTTTCATTCTGTCTATTTCTCTGAAATGTGTAATTGTTATGATAATAGGCATCGTTAGTGAGACTGCAGCTATTATAAACCATCCGAACACCGCATCGTTTTCTATTATTAAGGCATCCCAACTTGCAATATAATATAGAACTGCAAGTCCAAGTAATCCTATAGACCAAAGCGTATATTTGATTTTCGCACTCATTTTACCCATGGTTCGAGTTTTTTCTTTAACGGTTCGATCAAAATCTTTCTTAACACCTAGAAGAGCACTCAAAACAGCCCAAATTAGGAAAGATTGTGCAGTGAGCATGAGCATATAGAAAGCAGAAATTGTCCAGTTCATTCCGAAGAAGCCACGAAGTTTGATCATTCTATCTTCTTTACTTTCTCTAAACCAAGAAACATAAGCCATTATCAAACTCGCAAGCGCGATAAGGAGAGGGGCAGCAAGTAACAAGGGGATTGTGTTATTTAAAATTGGTCTGGTGAATGCAAACTCAGGAATATTAAGTTTGGTGCTTAACATAAACATAATATAAAGTAGAAGATTAACAAACCACATTGTTATACCGATTACGGGTGTGAACAATGTAGACAAAATGTCAGTTTTGTTTATTATAGAGTTTTTACCTCTCAAAATTTTCCATATGCGTTTTCGTATGATTGATGTGATACCGTTAGTCCATCTCCATACTTGATTTACCATGCTTATTGGGTTCCATGGAACCAACCCTTTAGAACAAATAATATGAAGATAACGGGTTTTGTATCCCTTAGACATTAAAGCAAAGGATGTATCTGTATCTTCAGCTAAAGTGTCATCATGAAATCCGCCATACTCCAACAATAAATCGGTCCTAAACATACCTGTAGTACCCGCAAATATGACACCGTTCCTTGTTCCTCTACTCTTTTGGTAAACATGGAAAAACTGCGTATGGATGTATGCACTACTGCGCTGCAGATAATTATCTTGATTAACAAACATCGGCTTGCCTTGTACTAATATAATATCATCTTCAGTGAAACCAGATAAGCAAGTACGGATGAAGTTTGGAGTGGGAATATGGTCGGAATCTAATATTCCAACAAAATCACACTTGACTTTGCTCAGAGCATTATTAATTGCACCAGCTTTGAAACCTTTTCTTGAATCTCTATGAATGAATTTAACGTTTCTTTCTTTACAAAAAGCTTCAATATCAGTAGATTCTCCTGCAGGACTATCATCACATACGACTACTTCAAATCGGTTTTTAGGATAATCGATATTTAAAGCCCCATCAATTGTTTTGGAAACCACAGTGAGAGGTTCCTTATAGAAAGGGAGAAATATAGCAACTTTTGGGAGAGGGTCTGAAGTCAAATATTTGTTGTTGTCATCCTTCAATAAACGATATTCAGAAGAAGATCCGATAAAATAGTATATGAAAACTGAGTAAAATGCCGAGAATAATTCAACCAATAATATGAGAAAATTTAGTGTTAAACCCACTATAGCTTTCCAATTACTCAAATCATCTTTATATACATTTACAATATGAATACTACTAATAACTACATAATAACCCAGGAAAGCAAAGAGAATAACTATAAGTGAATACCATAGTGTTTTTTTCCAGCCCATGTTTAAACCTCGATATCATTTTTTTTCCTTGGAGTAAAATAAGGTTTGTTATGCCTCGTCGTAATATAGAAAAAGAGGCTAACAGGAAATGTTGCAACAAGTGAGAGTCCTAGAAGACCCATTACAACCCACAAACTTTGACTTCCAATGAAATCAAAATAGGATAAAACTATTAATCCAACACCAAGAAGTGAGATAATAGCTGAAACGGGAATGAAAGGTATTTTCTCGTTCCATTGATCTCTTCTTCTATCAGGCGCTCTTCTTCGGAAAAGAGTCTTTATAACTGCATAGACTGTAAATGGGTTCAAAGTTAACGCAATAAGGAAAAATAAGAGCAAATCAAAAGCATTAATTTTAAGTTCCCTACCTTTTTTAGAAAATAGAATAGCGATTACTGCTGAAATTTGGTAAGAGACCGCTAGTGCCACAGGCATGATAATCAGAGGGGGAAAATTTTCAGTGGGTAGCCGGATAGCTTTACTTCCAGTAAAGAACATTATAACATAAAGAAAGATTGTTAGGTACATCGAGGAGGCAATGAAAAATAATAATGCACTAAAGGAAAGATCAAGCTTATCATAGAAAGACATTTTTCCTTTTAGTATGTTTTTCCATCTTAATTTTAGTGTGTGCATGCTTCCTTTTGCCCATCGGAGGATTTGGGAAAGCAAAAGAGGAAAGTTTGAAGGAACTAAACCAAAACTACCATATTCATCAATTAGAACACTATCATACCCTCTGGTTAAAATCTGAATAGTTAAATCAACATCTTCTGTGAATGTTGAAATGGGAATGCCACCAACTTCATCTAGAACTTTTTTCCTAAAACACGCTGTAGAGCCATTAAAAATAACTTTTTTACGCTTATTTTTTGACCTCTCAAATACCTCAAAAAACTGAGCATACATGACTGCTTCCCATATTTGTAGCTTTGATTTTATATTACGGAAATTGACTTTAGCTTGTACAAAGGCAATGTTTTCATCTTCTGCAAATTTGGAAATGCTCTTTCTAAGAAAATTAGGGGTTAACTTATGATCATAATCCAAAAACACCACATAGTCAGATTTAACTTGCTTAAGCATAATATTTAGCATACCTGCTTTGAAGTTGTAATTCTCTCCATCATAGATGTAGATAGCTTCATGTTTTTCAGAAAGAAGAGAGATTTTTTCATCATACTTAGGAGACTTTTCTGTGTCATCCCCAATAAGAATTTGAATTTTGTCCTGTAAATAATTTGAATCGCGTATAGATTGCAATGTTTCATGGAGTACATCGAGGTTAGGGTAATGTATTGGCACTAGCACACTTACCATTTGAAAATCTTTAACTGAATCAATAATTTCTTCCTCTTTAGCCAAAGGTATAGAGCAAGTTGTACTCATATGTTTGAATAACATAACTGTATAGAAAATGCTCATAACTTCTACAAATAAAGATAGGAAATTGAGAATGACTTGAACAACTATCTGAGCAATTGTTAGAGAATTTGAAAGCTCAAATATAGATTTTACGATTAAAACAATAGACCAGACAAAATAAGTTATTCCAACAAGTAAAACAGCAATAGTAAAAATATATAGAAAAACTCCTAGGAATTTCCAA
>DAOVRE010000093.1 GCA_030628305.1 Candidatus Heimdallarchaeota archaeon
ACCATTGACAATACGTGCTTGTTGATTGGTAAAGATGGCTACTACTTCCCCATCCTTCTTCTTGTAGTTAGGTGGCTTAGGCATGGCAAAAAACAATGTAGGATCCTTTTTCCACTCTTGTTTAGCTCGGAAAAAGCTTTTCCAGTTCCTACTTAGAAGTTTGAGCGTTTGTTGAGCAACATGAGCTGGGAGGACCTTGTAGCACTCCTCCTGTTTCAATTGTTTGTCAAGATCATAGTAAAAGAGAAGTTTGTTTGTTTGCTTTAAAGAATTTGTTAACAGAAAATTTGCTCGATTATAGAGATTTTTTGCTTGATGACAAATTCTACTCAGTGCTGGATGATACGTCACTTCTATACGCTCTGCACGCAGTACCTTTACCATCTATAGTTTACCCAGAGTTCACTATAAAAACACCCGTACTATCTCTAAAATGTTACTCAATTTCCAACTTAATAAGACAAAAAGACAAAAAAACATTATAAGTGTCTATGTTGCGTAGTCATATATGTCTATATTCGGTAAGTGCGGTCACTGTGGAAAACCATTAGGACAAGGTAAGAAAACCTGTGGAGCAAGTTTTGCGGTGTGCAAAATATGCAAGGTAATGTTACATCCACACTGTATAGGTGAACACAGGTTTTATCACAGCAATAGAGATAACATAATTAAAAATGCTGTAAATGACGATACAAATTCTCTTCTCTCGAAAGTTTTTTCCTCGATTCGCGAGAAATTTGTTAAAGAGAAGACTAACTCAAACAACTAATTTTTTGTTCTACGAAAAAGATAAACAACGTAAAAGTTCTAAAATTACAAAGTGATAATTATGGACGTTAAAAGATGTTGGGGAGATAAGAGTGAACTTTCAAGAGCTTATCACGATGATGAGTGGGGAACTCCTGTTCATGATGACCAAGTTCTTTTTGAGTTTATAGTCTTAGAAGGAGCTCAAGCTGGTTTGAATTGGAATACAATTCTTAACAAAAGGGAGAACTATAGAAAAGCTCTAGATGATTTTGACTTTAACAAAGTTGCAAAATATAGAGAGAAAGACGTTGAGAGATTATTGAATGATGAGGGCATTGTTAGAAATAAGTTGAAGGTGCGTTCCGCTATTCAAAACGCTAAAACCTTCATAGCCATTAGGGAAGAGTTTGGTTCTTTTGATAAATATCTCTGGGCTTATATTGACAACAAACCAATAAATAATGGTTTCAAAACTTGGAAAGAGGTTCCTGCTAAAACTGAACTTTCAGATAAAATATCTAAAGATTTGAAGAAAAGAGGAATGAATTTTGTAGGAAGTACGATAATCTATGCATTCATGCAAGCTGTAGGAATGGTAAATGACCATATGACTTCCTGTTTCAAATATAAGAAAATAGCTTCAAAGAATGTTGGTTGAAGCTAATTCTTTTATCTTACTTAAGTAAATATTATTTTATGGAATACGTGAGATTAGGTACAACAGGGATAAAAATCGCCCCACTTGTGCTTGGCACTATGCAGTTTGGATGGAGAGTAGAAGAGGAAGAATCTTTCAAAATCATGGATAGAGCTTTAGAATTAGGTATAAATTGTTTTGATACTGCTGATGTTTATAGCTATTGGGCTGACAATAGTTATCCTGGAAAAACAGAAGAGATTATTGGACGTTGGCTGAAAGACCGGGGAACAAGAACAGATTTGGTTCTGGCAACAAAACTTCGTGGCGCAATGTCAGATGACATTAATGATCGAGGATTATCTCGTAGACACGTTCATCAAGCAGTTGCAGCGAGTCTTAAAAGGCTACAAACTGACTGGTTTGATTTATATCAAATTCATAGTTTTGATAATGATACACCCATAGAAGAAACTCTACACGCGCTAAATTTACTTGTTGACAAGGGCGTTGTGAATTATCTTGGTGCCTCTAATATTCATCCATGGATGATAGTAAAATCATTTTGGGTAAGTGAAAAGAACGGATATGCTCGTTTTGATACAGTTCAACCTCCTTACAGTATTGTTCGTCGAATGCTTGTTGAACATCAAATGTACCACGTGATCAAGAAATATGGTCTGGGAGTTATATCTTACAGTCCATTAGCAGGTGGTTTCTTAACCGATAGATATTCGCGTGATGGAACTTTACCCGATACTCCTCGAAGTGAAGGTGCTCAAAAACGATATTTCTCTGAAAAGAGATGGAAGATACATGAGACGGTGAAAGAGATAGCTGATTCTAAAGATATTAAGATGACACAGGTAGCTCTAGCATGGGTAATAGACAAAGATTTCATCACAGCGCCAATCATTGGGGCAAATAGTGTTGAACAGTTAGAAGAAAATGTAGGTGCTTTAGAAGTAAAATTGGATGAAGATGAGATTAAAAGATTAGATGAAGTATCTGACTGGGTACAAGATTACGAAACCATTCGGTAGGTTTAATCTATCTCCTCAATTTTTTCTACTTCTCCTCCGATATCCAATCCAGCATTTCTACCTCTGTCTTCAAAAATTACTTTTTCTTTATTATCAGCAAATTCTATGAGTTTTACGTGGAGTTCAGCTGTTATGCTCTCTAAGATTCTTCCAATCATCGATCCTTCTTTGGGAGAAAATAAGTCTACTCCTTCTGTTTTATGAGCTTCAACTTCAAGTCTGTGTTTCTTATCGCTGAAATGAACAGTAATTACGTTCTCTCTAATTTTCAATTTTGTTAGTTTTGCTCCGGTATATGTGGCAAATTTGTACAGTTCCCCGTTATTTAGAAAACCTACTACAAAACCATCAAAAGAACTTCCTAACCAAGGTATGTTGGCTAACGAAACCATAATTGAAGTGCCTTCTGTTGAGAAATGATTTGATTGCATCCACAAATAATAACTCGGAAAACTTTTACCATAATCCTTCTCAATATATCCTCTCCCATTTGTGAAATCAACAATTTTTCCATTAATCTCTAATTTCCCTTTTAGTTCATGATCAAAACTAAGGACACCATGATAACATTCCATTAAGGGTACAAATCTATAGGGACCCATTGCACCTGGACTGAATAATGTTATTGGCCACGGGGCAAGGTCACCAATTTCAACTGTTCCTTTTACACAAATATCTTCCGAATCAATATTTAAAACAAATTTCTTGGAAGTGAATATATTGGGGGCTATCTTTACCTCAAAGCGTTTCTTTGAGTATTGGAATTCTGAAATGTCATATTTTATGTTGTGCATAACAGCTTTTTTTCCATCAAAAAACTGGATGAAGCAATGAGATGTTCCATCTTTTTCAAATGAAACACCAGGAATGATCGCAAAGACAAACTTTTCCTCTTTATCTACAATCTTGAAGTACCATCCCTCAAAATACCCTTTCATCTTCTTTTTACCTTGATATACTTGGGGTTTCCAGATTTTCTTAGATTTGAACAATCAATCACATCCTTGTAATATACTTTCTTTGGTGTTTTTATTGTTTTATGCATAACAAAACTGAGGGTGAACGCTCAGTTAGTGGAATGAGTTTGTTGCACAACATAGCGAGTGCCATGTAACAGCATACAGGTGAAAATATTGGTAGAAAGAAGTGATAGAAGAAGAATTGCAAAAATAGAGAAAGATTGGAAGAATCAGTTAGTGGTTAAGAAAGAACAGATAAAATGTTACGGGCACTACAATTGTCAAATGATGAAAGTAATCTCCGAAGTAGAGCGAAGTGAGAAAGTGATCTACCAAAGAGATTTGGGGTTTAAATAGGGAAAAACAAAAAAAGTAGTGATGCTCGTCAAACGGACTGAACGGATAAAAGTGAAGCAGAGTTTCACGCTTATGCAGTTAGCGAGACAGAGCAAGAATATCTATAATTATGGCAATTATATCATCAAGAAACAACTGAAAAATAACAATTACATGACCTCAGAATATGAGTTAGTGAATATTCTACGGTACCATCCGTGCTATACAGAATTTATCGCCCATTCTGCTCAACAAACGATAAAATTTCTGGTAAAGAACTGGAAAGCATATTTCAGAGCAAAGAAAGAATATAAGAAACATCCCCAGAATTTCCACTCCCCGCCTCGTGCACCTAAGTATAAGAAGAAACGAGGGTTTCACACCATCTACTTCACTGCTAATCAGGTAAAGATCAAAAAAGAGGGATGGGTACATTTTCCCAAGAAAGTAGGATTGAAAGTGAGAACAAGGTTGAAAGAAGGAACAAAAATCAATCATGTTCGTCTACTACCTAAGGGGACATGTTTTATCTTGGAGATAATTTACGAGCGAGAAATAGTAACGAAAACAGCTAATTCTCCTCTCCAAACAAAGAATATCTTGGCTATCGATCTAGGAGTAAATAATCTCTTGACTTGTGTGAGTAACAGCTTTTCTCCGTTCCTCGTCAAAGGGAGGAAAATGAAGGCTATCAACCAGTGGTACAACAAGGAACGTTCCCGTCTCCAATCTATATATGATTTACAAGGATTAGCTGAGTATGGGCAGAGGATGAAAAAATTGTTAGACAAGCGGTACCAGAGAATAGAAAACTATCTCCACCAAGCTTCTAGGATCGTCATCAACCAATGTGTGAAGCATAGTATAGATACAATTGTTATTGGCTATAACAAGAGTTGGAAGCAGCAGAGCAAGATGGGGAAGAAGAATAATCAGACATTCATCTCCATCCCCTTCTTAAGCTTAGTTCACAAACTTCAGTATAAAGCTGAAGACGAGGGGATAAAAGTTGTTTTAATAGCAGAGGAGTATACGTCCAAATGTTCATTTGTCGATAATGAGCGCATTGCTAAGCATCCTAGCTACCTTGGCAAACGAGTGAAACGAGGTCTATTTAGAAGTAAAGCTGGTACCTTGCTTAATGCTGATTGTAATGCCGCAGCTAATATCGGCAGAAAAGTATTCCCGATGGTCTTTACCTACGGGACAGTGGATGCCGTGAGTCATCCGCACTGTTGGACTGTGTAGAGCAATCGAAGCAGAGATGATAACAGTGGTAATTTTCTCCTGTTCGGAGACGTTCGGGGAAATAACTCATTATCTACTAAACTTTAAATTCTCCTTTTTCTTTTTTATACTGATAACGTTTGAATTTAAACAGCTTGAAAGGCCCAATAAGAATAGGAATCGATACCGGTGGAACTTTTACTGATTATGTTATTGTCTCTAATAATGGTGAGATTTATGCATGGAAAGTTCCAACAACTCCTGCAGATCCAAGCATAGGGATAATTGAAGGATTAAAAGAAGTAATGAAAGTATTCCATTTTCAAGCAGGCGATATCGATTTAATTGTTCATGGAACAACAATTGGGACTAATGCATTTTTGGAAGATAAGTGTCCTCCCGTAGCATTTGTTACAACAAAAGGATTTCAAGACATTGTAGAAATAGGCCGACAACAGCGATCTGAACTTTATAACTTCAAATTTGGAGAGAAATATCCTATTTCGTTTTCAAAGGATATTTTGTTTGAGGTGGATGAAAGATTAGATAGAGATGGTAAGGTTATCAAACCACTCGATATGTCTAATTTAGATTCTCTCCTCTCCGAACTAAAAACAAATTCAATCCAAACAGTAGCAGTATCACTGTTATTCTCTTTTCTTAACCCTCAAAATGAAAAATCTGTCTCTTCATTTTTCGATGATAAAAACATTCAAGTCTTTCCTTCACATGAGATTAGCCCTCAAATAAAGGAATATGAGAGAGCTGTAACCACTCTAGTAAATGCCAAAGTTAGTCCAGTTGTGCACACTTACTTGCGTAAGTTAGAGAAACAATTGAAGGAAATAGATGTCAAAGCACCACTATTAATCATGCAATCCAATACAGGAATGGCAGATGTGAAAACAATCGGAAGGTCAGGCATTCAAACACTTTATTCTGGTTTAGCAGGGGGGGTATTAGCAGCTGCTGATAGTTTGAAACACTTGAATAGGAAAAATTTAGTTTCTCTAGATATAGGCGGAACGTCAACAGATGTTTCTGCTCTTATTGATCAACCAATAATTTTGAGGTCAAGGAATTTTGGTGGCTTTCCTCTTATTGCAAGTATGGTTGATGTTGAAACAATTGGGAGCGGTGGAGGTTCCATAGCCAAATTTAAGGATGGATTATTGTCCGTTGGACCAGAATCTCAAGGGGCAAATCCAGGTCCGGCATGTTACTCCTTAGGGGGAGATAAGGTGACATTAACTGATGCAAATCTGTTTCTCGGTTATGTTCACGAAGATAATTTTGCTGGAAACATGAATATTGATATCGAAAAATCGAAGTTCTATCTACAGAAATTGCTAGATGAGATTAATTCTTCTACCTACTCCCTTGAGATAGAATCAATAGATGAATTAGCACTTTCAATAAGGAAGATTCTTAACAATAACATCGCAAACGCGATACGGGTTGTAACCATTCAAAGAGGTCTAGATCCACGAGATTTTGCTCTATTGGGCTTTGGTGGAGCGGGAC
>DAOVRE010000233.1 GCA_030628305.1 Candidatus Heimdallarchaeota archaeon
ATATGTAGGAATATGTTGAAGGTTTTTTGTTTCGGAAGGATTTTCTGTACTCAAAACTCCAGCCATATACATATTGCGAAAATTACCCACTTCGCTTGTTTTTGGAAGTGTTTTCCATCTCTTAAGTAAACTTGCTACTCTCTGTAAATCTTTCCTTCCCTGAGCTTCATCATATCGATTGAGTGCTTCATTCCTTAAATCTTCAAGGATTTTTGCGATATTACCATCTGTAAGAATTGATTCCTTAATTTTTCTATAAATTATGGTCTTAACATCTGTTTCTCTAACAGTAGATCTGGTTGTAGTGAAGAATCTTTTTCTATGATGTGGACTTAGTCCATCGCAATCAACTTGTATAATCATGTGTTTTTGCAGAGCTTCTAAGCCTAAGAAATCGTAGATAAAAGATTTTTTTTCTCGATGTTGCCGCTGACCATTTAATGTAAATACAACATACGCTTTTGACATATCTAAATAGCTGTCTTCTACATCTGTTTTTGATTCAAATATCCAATATCTAACAGAACAAAAACTTTCTAGATTATTAGTTACGGGAACTTGGATTTCATTTTGGTAACTAATATTGGTGAGCTTTTTTGACATTAGACTGTTTTTCATGCCAAAAATTACTCTCGTCCGTTTCATATAATTATCTGCTATTTTTGAAATCTCTTTAGAACGTTTATCATATATAAGAAAAGGTAATATTGCGTCAAATAAAGCATTTCTACATAATTGATACCACCTGACAAAAACCTGTGAATGATATTTAGTTATAGCATAATTGATCATTCTAATTATTGTACCATTTTGGAAGCAGTCTTCGTTGGTCTTATCTTCTAAGGTATAAGGTATTTGCTCATTATAGTCTGTTAGATATTGGTAACTGAACCTCTTATACTCTTTTCCAGGATCAATGCATCTTACTATTGTCCAACCAATTTTGTTGGAATTATATCTGTTGCTTATTATTATGGTATATTTAGAAAACGCAAAAGAGGTAGAACCTCCTTGACCATATTGTCCCATCAAATAGAATTTATCTATTTTATTTTTTCCATGCAAAGAAAGAAAAGTTTCTTGAAATTTCTCTGGTTCTTGACCAATTCCTTTATCTAAGATAGTTACTGTAGGTTGCGTTTTATCATTGCTCTCCTCAATTATTATTTGAATTTTATCAGCAATCTTCCTTTGTTCTTCCGAACTTAATTGAGAGAAATTATCCATTTCAAGATTAAAAAGCTCTTCTATCGCTTTTTTTGGAGAATCAAAACTGTTAGACGGTTTCTTCTTATGATATTCTAATTCAATCATTGCATCCATCGCATTTGTTACTCTTTCAAAAAGTGAATCTGCTGGATCTGTAGCTGAGTCTATTGTACCTTCATTGTTCTCAATTCCCCCTACTGGTAACCAAGATATGAGTTTTGCTTTTTCTAGCTGACTTATAAGCTCATCAACTTCGAGAGCATTTTTTATAGAACCAATTTTTTTAAAAAGCTCTAAACTGTTTAAATCTCCGTACATTCTTTCACCATGTCTTTTTAGGTCCATTGGTATAACATTTAAGGCACATAATATAAAAATATTGTGCTTTAAGACCGTACTAATGATATTAGTGTATTACAAATGTCATGAAATTCGTAATTTTCTTTAGCTTTAAACTGAAAATATTTGAAAATAACTCGGGAAACTTGCCCCTAAATCCGTTTAAGGGTAATGGTACAACAGCTGTTGTTGCAAAAAGTTCCTTCAGACATTTTCTTGATTTTAAAGTTAATTAAACGCTAAGTGAAATTATTAAAAAAAGAATAGAACAAACATAATGAGAGTTCTACATACCTTACGCACATTATGAAACTTGGTTAAACTTGCCAGAGGGCGTCTAACCGTCGTTTAAATGGGTCCCCTCACGTGCGATGAGGGGAAAGGATCGAGAGGAAGGACTGTACCTGGTAGGGAAGCGATATTCTGAGCAGCATTAGCGTGAGTATTGACTCTTTGTCCACATTTCTTGCATGGAGCAACATCATACTGACCAGGTTGACGAGCGAGAATACCTCCACACCCATAATGAAAAGTGCTGGTGTGATACGGAAGAACCTCCTCTAGGTGGACATCATAGCCTAACTCCAAGGAAGCTAACCAAACAGCCTTTTTGTAAAGCAACACATTGTCAGGCATGGTGTAGATAGCTTTAGCTAAGGCTCCTTTGGATCCAGTTGGGTCAACAGTTAGACGTTCAATCTTCAAGACTTGACACTTCTTTTTCACTATTACTGCTGCAAGAAAGTGGGGGAGAAGACGAAGAATCTCGCGAAGGATTCTGCTACGACGGGCATAGACTCGATTGAGTTCTCCCTTGAGTTTACAGCAACCATGAGCATCATGCTCTTTTCTCTTACGGAGAAAACCTTTGTTAAGCTCAGGAAGGACTTTCTTATCAAGACGGGAATACTGTTCTGTTAATATTACTAAATCCTGAGGGAGAGCTACAGAGGTGTTGAAAGCAATCATATTCTGTCCCAAACGATTAATATCTACTCCAAGAATTGGAGCTTTCTTTCCAAGAATATGGGTAAGATAGTTGTGGAGAAGCTTAGAGGAGTGGAAACAGTCATGAGTTCCTTCAAGTACCACATCCACACGAGGTTTGAATCGAGGAGCTTGTCCACTACTTAATTGGAATAGTTTGATATTAGCCCCATTGTTGAGATAGTCCAATACTTTGGTAGGAAAATAGACTGCAGCTGTTAATCTTTTCATTCCCCTTTTTGGAAACCCAAGTTCAGTCCAGCTTTGGTTCTTTATCTGTTCAGTAAGTTCTTTTGCATTCCCTTCTCGGGTGATAACATAATCTTTCTTCATTAATAATTTAATTGGTAATCTTCCTTTCTTTTTTCGTTTAAATGGGAGGGGAACAATTTTTGCTGAAGGGAGAGCCTTGATTAACTGAGGGGCACTCTGCATATAATGATCAAAGAGTGTGAAAACTACAATCAGTCTAACGGCTGAAAAAAGTTTTCGGGTAGGCTTTCCTATGTGTATGGCTAGTTGTTCTGCGAGTGTTCTGAGACTTTTCCATCGAGAATGCTGTGGACTATTAATCCATGAGGTGATAAAAGGGACAACTGTGGTCTGCTCTTTCTTTAGAAGTTTAAGTTTTTTTAAAAATGCTTTCTGATTCTTAGTAATGTAAGGCAATAGAGAAAATTCATGGTGTTGGTAAAACAGAGCATCATCGAGAGCTTGCAGAACTTCATGTTGAGTACAAGCTGGAAGGTGGGCATTGAATTGCAAGAAGTTGGAGAAATAGTGGTTCTTCTCCTTCTTTCTCCAACAGGAATCTGTTTGTAATCTGGTGCTGGTAAGGAGGTTGATGATATATCTTCTTTTTAGTCGCCAATAGTTTTCTAAACTATGTTCGGTATAAGGGGAACGACCAAAAATCAACCATTCTATGAGTTGCTGAGGATTCTTTAGAAGAAAATTGAATAAGCCTTGTACTTTCCATTCCTTATCTATCTTCCCTTTAACAGCTATGTAGAGCCAATGGAAGGCACTTTCTGCTATGTTGGGGTTTTTCCCTACTTCTTTACCAAGTCGACGAATGAAGAATCTTTCTTTCGGATTAGATCTGTATAATTCTAATGCTGTTTTGATAACTTGAGGGGTGAGCAGTTGATGTTGCCTTTCTTCTAGCATTCTTATTCTATTGTTAATCTCTTCTCGTTGGGAGTGGTCATCACACTTCAATACTACTTGAAAACTTCTCATCACTCTCTTTGAAGTGGTAGGAGTGAATGATTGAGTTTTGCTAGCTGCTTGTGTGCCCAATGTGTCTCAATAACTATATCCGCAAAATGCTATTTAAAC
>DAOVRE010000047.1 GCA_030628305.1 Candidatus Heimdallarchaeota archaeon
ATTTGGTCTGTATTGAAGTCATCAATATCGCTATAGTTCCAAGCATTGTTTATCTTTCTGTCCTCACTTGAGCTGATAACTAATGTTTTTGTTTGTTTTATTCTTGATTCTAATTCTAACGATGAAGTTGTCTTCTTGATATCTCCCTTTAGATAACTGCAGGGGTCAACAATCTTCCCTGCAATTGCTGAAGCTGCTACAGTTGCTGGAGATGCAAGATAAACATATGATTTCTTGTTTCCCATTCTGCCAAGAAAATTCCTGTTTGCAGTGGAAATCACGTTCCATCCATCAGCTGGAATTCCTTGACCTTTCCCTAGACATGGACCACAACTACAGGATAGTATGGTTGCACCTGCTTCTACAAATGTTTGAATTGCTCCTTTTTTAAGAGCTTTAAGATAAATCTCTCTAGAGGCTGGAGCAACGAAAAATTGTACTCCCGTTTTTACTTTCTCACCTTCTAGAATTGAAGCTGCTATAAGAAGGTCATCTAATCTTGCATTTGTACATGTTCCAAGAAATGCTTCTTGAATGGGAATCTCATCTAAATCACATATCTTCCTTGCATTGTCCACTTGGTGTGGTACCGCAATTAATGGTTCTAATTCACTAAGATTCACAACAACTTCTTGACTAAATACGGCATCATTGTCAGACCAGATTGCTTTCTTGTTATTTGAATAAGAAACACCATGTTTTTCCTCTAACCACTTTACCAAAACATCGTCTTGTGGAAATATAGCAGTTTTTGCACCCATTTCTGAAGCCAAATTGGTTAAGGTCATACGTTCAGAAATTGAAAGCGATTCTATTCCTTCTCCATGAAATTCAATAGTTTGATAAGTTGCACCAGCTGATCCTAATTTGTTCATAATATAGAGGGCACAGTCCTTAGCATAAACTCCTGGGGAGAGTTTTCCAAGTAATTTTATCTTAATAGTTTCTGGAACTCTGAACCATGTTTTTCCAGTAAGCCAAAGACCAGCAGTTTCTGTTCTGTCAATGCCAGCAGCAAAAGATGAGAATGCTCCACTAGTACATGTGTGAGAATCAGAACCAACAACTAACATAGCAGGCAAAACATGATTCGACATTAATTGATGACAAATTCCAGTTCCTTCATCATAAAAATTTGTTATATTGTGTTCAGCTATTAAATCACGTATGCTTTGATGATCGTTTGCCAATTGAACATTGGTTGGAGGAGAATCATGATCCAAAACAATAACTAAACGCTGGGGGTATAATATACTTTTTCCACCCATTTTTTGAAAAGTTTTTACTATGGATGCAGAATTATCATGTGAAAGAATTAAATCTGGTTCTACAAATACAATATCTCCGGCACTAACATCCTCTCCGGATTTCAGCGAAAATAACTTTTCTGAGAATGTTTTTCCTACCATTCTAATTCCTCTATTCAAATTTTTTCCCCTAAACTCATTAAGCCACCAGCTTTCATAATATCTAGTACTGGTATCGGGATTTTCTCACATTTGATATTAGTTCCTTGTGTTTTGTTTGTAAGCAAGGATTGAGTGATATCTATCTCTAATTCATCATTTTCTTCAATTGAAAAGTTTGCAATCTCAGGTAATTCAACTAAAAGTAATCCTGCATTTACGGCATTGCTGTAATAAATTGGTCCAAAAGATGCACCAATTATGGCCTTAAATTTATGTGCGAGGAAACCAGTTACTGCTTGTTGCCTAGTAGACCCCTTTCCAAAATTTTTTCCTACAACAAGAATTTTTCCAGTATTGTCTTCCTTTCCAAAATTGCGATATCCATCCAAGTTACCAAAAATGTGGGGCTTAATTTCCTCTGGGTCATGAATTGTTAAAAGGGACTGATGAAATATCTGATCAGTATCTATATCATCAACAAGAACCTTTCTAGCTTTTCCATCTATAATCTCATTACTCATTTAATCATCTCTCATTATTGGTTTAGCGATTTTTCCTTCAATTGCTGTTGCTGCTGCAACAACAGGACTTGCAAGATAAACATCTGCTGGACCAATTTTACCTTGCGTGTTGCGGTTACCTGTTGTTAAGGTTACAGCTGTTTCTCCTCCCGTTAATCCATATTGACCTTTAGCACAAGTAGAACATCCTGCTCCAAAGAAATTGCCACCAGCTTCTAGTATTATTGTCATATCTTTATTCAGATTTATCTCTACAAAATCTTCACGAGTTGCAGGAACTATACCGAATCGAACTTCTGGTTTTATTTGAAAACCTTTGAGTACTCTCGCAGCTTCATGAATGTCACTAGCACTACCGTTCGTACATGATCCAAGTATAATTGAATTAATAGGGGTTCCCAAAACCTCTTCTATGGGCTTAACATTGTGTGGGTGAGGGGGGCACGCAACGTATAAACCCAAGTTATCAATATTAATTGTAAATTCAGAAGCATAATTTGCATTCTCATCTCCGGTAAGTACTTCAATATCAATGTTGAGTTGTTTATAATATTCGGTGGTTACTTCATCTGTAGGAACAAACCCTATCATACCTGATGCTTCTGTAATTAGTGAGCACAATGTCACGCGATCTTCAATAGTTAATTCGGAGATTACATCTCCATAAAACTCAATAGCTTTTCCAGTTATTCCATATTCATGTAGTTGCTTCAAGACATATAGGGCTAAATCTTTTGAAGTGGTGGGCCAAGTGTATTTACCTTCTAATATAACCTTAACCGTTTCTGGGATTTTTATCCATGATTTTCCAGTTTTGAAAGCAAAAGCTAGCATCACATCCCCTGCTCCTTGTCCTAGAATACCTAACGCCCCCAATATGTTATAATGACTATCTGCTCCAATAACTATATCTCCAGGTTTTGAAAAACCTCTTCTGAATAACAAATGTGAACCAATGCCCGATCCTAAATCCGTTACTTGAATATCATGCTCTTTAGCGAAAACACGAATTTTCTCTTGGTCTTTAGCATGTTTTGGATCATTACCATATGGATAACAATCTGGTGTAAAGATTATTTTGTTATGGTCAAAAGTCTTAGAACCTGGATAATGTTTCTGGAACAAATCTATAACTTGTGGCCCCGCATAATCTCTGGCTGTTACCATATCCAGATTTATCCATACAATATTACTTGGATAAATATCCTCATCCGCAGCATCTATATGCTTTCTAATAATTTTTTCTATTAGCGTAAACCCTACCATTTTGTTCAATTTCACCAATTAATAAAGAAGTAATAAATATATCTCTGTGTATTAATTTGCACCTACTAAAACACATGAAATAAATGATAAGAAAGAAAGGAATCATTACATTCCTTTTATTTTCTCACAAATTGCATCTGCCATTTCTGTGGTTGTTGAAGAGCCACCCATGTCGTAAGTTCGAACTTTTCCTTCAGCTATAATGGCTGCTACCGCATCTTCAACCTTCTTGCTCATTTCTTTCTCTCCAAGCCAGTCTAACATCATTTTTGCTGATAAAATCTGTGCAATGGGGTTAACTTTGTTTTGTCCTACATATTTTGGAGCTGAACCATGACTGGGTTCAAACACAGCAAAGTTATCACCTATGTTTCCTGAACAAGCAAATCCTAACCCACCAACTAATTGAGCACATAAATCAGAAACAATATCACCAAACATATTAGAAGATACAAGAACACCGTAATTTTGCGGGTTCTTGACCAACCACATACACATTGCATCAATGTTGGTTTCCCAAAGCTCTTTTCCCTCATAATTTTTGATAAGTTTGCGAGCTTCCCGAATCATTAAACCAGAAGTTTCACGTATAACGTTTGGTTTTTCGACTACAGTGACAGTTGGATAATCATACTCTTTTGCGAAATCCATACTCGCTTTTAGAATTCTTTGAACTCCCTTTCGAGTGAAAATTCTTGTTGAAATTGCAACATCGTTTAAATCTGCTTCAGCAAAGCGTTTAGCTTTAGGATGATTCTCTACTAAACAGTTCATTACATCTTTAGGAACTGGATGGAATTCTATTCCAACATAGAGCCCTTCAGTATTTTCACGAAATACAACTAAGTCTAAATCATCTCTGAAGTTTAAAGGGTTACCAGGATAAGCTTTGCATGGACGCAAATTAACATACAAATCAAACAGCTGTCTTAGTTTAACAATTGGACTAGAATACACCATACCTTTTTTTTGCAATTCTGGAACTAACTCTTTCTGTGCTTCTTCTTTTGGTTTAGAAGTAATAGCAGAGAACAAACAACAATCTGAATTCTTGAGTAGTTCTATTGTTCGGTCAGGTAGAGGATTTCCTTCAGTTTTCCAGAACTCCCATCCAATATCACCCCAAGTATACTCTACCATGTCACTGAAACCAACAGCATCTAGAACCTTCATTGCTGCGTTGGTTACATCTATTCCTATTCCATCTCCTGGTAGTACTGCGATTTTATATTTCTTCATTTTTTACACCTTTCAATTATCAATTACTGTTTTCAAATATCTGTTTAATTGGAGCAAAACAAAGGAAATCACAACGATGAATTATCTCTACTTCTGGCAATCTTGGGATTTTATCTCCCTCTTTACTATGAAAGACTATTGCTTGTCTTACCAATATAGGTAACTCAAATTCATATACGATTTCTAAACCCATGGCTGGGTGTCGAATTAATTTTCCTTCAATCTTTTGAACTATTTTTCCTGCAGAGTTTCTCTCATATTCAATGAATTTCCCTACATCATGAAGTAATCCCCCTGCGATTAATTCATCTCTATTGAGTTTATCCGCTAATCCAAATGTCTCATATCTCTCATATGTTGCAATACACATTTGAGTTACTGCTCGAATATGATCAACGATTGTTATTTTTGGGATCAAATTATCTCCTTCGAGCAATTCTGGTATCAAAAGGGTAAATGGAATCAATTGAAGATCTTCTTCTTTCCATCCTCCCATGCTTATTGCTTTTTCAAGTGACTTAATTACCTTACCTTGTAGTATTTTATCCTCTATTTTTTCTATTTCAGGGAAAATATTCTTCATTTCCATTTAAACGACCTTCATTATAGCTTTGTAACTGATATTTTTTCTATTAACATCAGATTATATCTGACTAAGGAAAAATTCATACGGAATAATTAAAATTTGTGCTTGCGATATAGTTCGATTTTAGAGGTTATTGATAAGATAAATCACCAAAAAGAGCAAGTTTGTTCTTACCATGCAAAGAAATTACAGCTATCCCTTTATCCATAAGCCTAGATCGAAGTTTTCTATCATTTGTAGCTATAACAGCTTTGTGAATCTCTGCAAGGTGTATTAGTTCATAATCAGCATGTCCTTCCGTTTTAGATTCTATTATCCTAAAAGATCTGGCCAAATTCAAAGCAAGCTGTGCTTTACGTTTTGTAGCCATTTCACCCTTTTCTTTAATATCTTCCAATTCAATTAAAACAATCTGTGGAATTACAATTTCAAAAGCAACATTTAAAATTCTTTCAAATTCATAGCTAAGATTAATTTTCTTTTCTAAAGGTAGCATTAACATGCTAGAATCTAGTAGAACTAACATGATAAAATCTCCACAATTAAGCAATAATTTCTCCAACGCCTATTAACCGAAATCTTCCAGAAATACGTCTAGATATTGCAACAAGGCTTTTTGTTCTCGCTGCTACGTCTCTACTCAATTTAATTTGTGCTTCCTTTCCTTTGATTTCTGTAATTGATCCTGAAGTTTTTGCAGTTCCAACATTAAGCATTAGTGTCTCCCCTTGTGCAAGAGGTTGGACTTTTGTTATTTCTTCTGACCCAACAACATATTCGAGCAATCGAATTTTGAGACTCAGTGTTGAACGTATTGGCGGTGAGTCTCCCGGTTTTGTTATGATGTTTCCTCCCATTTTGTCCGATTTTATAAATGATGGATCTAATTCTGTGCCTAAGGCAACCAAACCACCGGAATGGGCACTATCTACTAAACCTTGCTCCCCTATTGCAATGCTTATTACCTTTGTTGTAATCTCTTGATACGCGGACTTATTTCCTTTTTTGATTAAAATACCGGGAACAATCTCAATATCTTCCCCTACGTTGATTTGACCTTGAATAACTGATCCACCCAACACTCCACCTTTGAGGTTTTTTGGTGTTGTACCAGGTCTATTGATATCAAAGGACCGTGCTACATGCATCTCAAATGGACTATTTATGTCAATATCTGGTGTTGGAATATTTTTTTCAATCTCACAGATTAACACGTCAAGATTAGCTCCATGCATAGCGCTTATTGGAATTATTGGCGCGTCTTCTGCAATTGTCCCCTTAACAAAGTCCTTAATTTCTTGGTAGTTTCTTTTAGCTTCTTCTTCTGTGACTAATTCTATTTTATTCTGAGCGATGACGATATTCTTGATTTGAAGAATTTCCATAGCAGCAAGATGTTCCCTTGTTTGAGGTTGAGGACATCTTGAATTTGCAGCAATTAGAAGGATTGCACCATTCATCAATGTAGCACCAGAAAGAAGAGTTGCCATCAAGACTTCGTGACCTGGGCAATCAACAAATGATACTCGTCTGATTAGTTCTGAAGGTGCTCCACATTTGAGACATTTTTTCTCCACAGTATATGCTTCTGGTTCTGGGCACTTTGGGCACTTGCGAAATTCTGTATCTGCATACCCCAATCTGATGGATATACCTCTTTTCAATTCTTCAGAATGATCATCTGGGAATTTACCAGTTAAAGCTTGTACCAGTGTAGACTTTCCGTTATCAACATGTCCAATGGTTCCAATATTGACAACTGGTTGTTGGATTTTTTTCTTTTCTTTTGTAGGGGGAACTTTTTCACTCATTAAATTTTCCTCAATATTTCTACTCAATAGTTACCAAATCTTATTGACTATCTTTAGATGAACCTATTTAAGTTTGTTTTTAAACTAAAGTAATCTATCAAAAACCTTCCGTTTAACATAATATTTTTTGCAAACAAGTAATCAGTCTTTGTATTGCTAAAGTTACATTCTTAGCGTTAGATTCAAGGAAACTATTAGCTATGAGTATGTTTAAAAACATTAGAAAAGAACGAGAATTGAATAATTAAACGAGATGGTTTTGCTTGTACTATAAGGTAAAAGTAAAGGATACATTAAGGGTTCCCCCTAACAGATTTGATGATGAGCTTGCTAAAGTATTAGCAGAAATAGCAAGGGAAGGATTCGAAGGCAAAATTGACCCTGATTTAGGTTTCATTGTGGCAGTTACAGAAATAAACGAAATTTTTCAAGGAAAATTAATTGCCGGAGACGGAGGTTCCTATTATGAAGCTGCTTTTGAATTGTTGTGTTATTTGCCTGAAATAAATGAAATTGTTTCTGGAGAGGTCGTGGAATGTGTAGATTTTGGCGCATTTATCAGAATAGGAACTATTGATGCTTTATGTCATGTTTCTCAAATCGCAGATGATTATTTCCGTTATATCCCAAAAAATGCTGTTCTACGTGGAGATAAATCCAAACGAGATTTATTGGTAAACACAAGGGTACGCGCAAGAATAATCGCTGTAAGTATAGGTAAGTCCGCTATAAGAGTTGGTTTAACAATGCGTCAAGACGCTCTAGGAACAAATGAATGGATTGAAGAATGGAAAGAGGAGTTAAAAAATCCTAAGAAAAAAGCAGAGGAGGCTTCATGATATGTCCAAAGCTTGTAGAGTGTGTCACATAATCATGGATAAAACTGCTAGTATTTGTCCAAGTTGTAAAACACAAGATATTTCTTCTGAATACACAGGTGAAATTTTTATCCTAAAACCAGAAGAAAGCGACGTTGCTAAGAGAATGAAGATTTATAAAAAAGGACATTATGCTCTTCGAGTCCGGTGAACTTGTTGAATCAAGTAAAACCTAGTTCATATTTTCTCCCCCAAAATCAAAGAAAGCATTTTAAGAACCCTTTAGGGAAAATTATTAAGAATCGACAAGACATTGTTAAATTCGTTAATATGCTATCTCAAGACGATTCAACCCCCAAGGTAATAGCGGTGGGGGATGCAACCACACAAGTACTTGTAGAGCTGTCATTTATTCCTGACATTACTATTATAGATGAACATGTGCAAAGGGAGAAAGTTCCATTATTAGAAATTAAGAATGCTTCTGTTGTAGAAATATCCAACCAAGCAGGTTACATAATGCAAAGTGCATGGATTGAAATTATTAATAGTCTAAAAATTGAAGATAACAAAATTATTATAAAAATAATAGGTGAAGAGGATTTACTAGTTCTTCCAACTATTCTTGAAGCTCCACTAGATTCAAAAGTCTTATATGGACAGCCTAATGAAGGGTTAGTAGTAGTGTCAGTTACTGAAGAAGTAAAAAAAAGTGTTTGCGAATTATTACTTAAAATGGTGAAAATTAATGAAGATTGATATCATTGAGAAAAATGAAAATAAATTATTAGAGCGAACAGAAATAAATGTTAAAGTTGATCATGTTGGGCAACCAGTTCCTAAACGTGAAGAATTTTTGTCAAAATTTGCTGCTCTTTTAAATAAAGAAAGAAATCAAGTAGTTTTAATTAAGCTAGAAGCTAAATATCGGGAAGGAAAAAGTACAGCGCTTGTTCATGTCTATGAAACAGCTGAAAGAGCAATCGCTGTTGAAAAAAAGTTTCTCTTAAAAAGATCAGGAATAATCCAAGAAAAAGCAGAGTGAGTGTAAGAAATGAGTTCAACACATAAAAGGTATGAAGCAGACGGAGATAAAGTCGTTAGATTAAAGAAAGAATGTGAAAGGTGTGGAGACGCCGTATATATGGCAGGACACTCAGACAGATGGACTTGTGGAAAGTGTGGATACACAATTTATAAGCGCGGTCGAAAGGCAACATAACTTCTTTCTTTCAATATAGAAAAATTTAACATGCTTTCCCTCAATTTTTATCTGGCGAATGACTGGTTGAGACGGCTTAGATGTGCTTCACACAAAGGATATAAAAGCGGGAAAAGGACGCCATCATCTCTTAATATCATTTTACTGTAAGCAACAGCTGAAGAAATATTGCTCAATCTTGCCAAAAAACAGAAAATTTTTCGTAAGAGCAGTAAAATTAGAACTATGTTAGTAAGAATTGGCATAGCAGCATACATGCAAGGAGTATCAGCTAGCACTATGAGGGGGTGGGAGAAGGAAGAAAGACTCCTCCCTTGCAAGAGGACAAGAGGAG
>DAOVRE010000202.1 GCA_030628305.1 Candidatus Heimdallarchaeota archaeon
TAATGCAGATAAAGGAACTATTTCAAAGAGTATAGAAGAGAAAATCCAACAGGTATTTAGAGAATATAATTGTAAAACACCAAAAATCGAAGTAATTTTTAAAACAAAATTAGAAAGAGATGTCTCTCAAAAAATAATCCGAATCTCTAGAGATTTTGATGTTTCCTTCTAGAATGAATTCATTTGAAAACTAACTATTTGTCTTATGTAAACAACTTCCATTTAATAGTCAAGATCTGCGAATATTATTCAATCACCGATATACTTTCTTTTTTTAATTTGCTAAATTTTCTAGAAGATAAAGGCTTGTTTTAACTCCCTTTACAAACCATTCCACCATCATATTTTCATTTGGAGCATGATTATCTTCGTCTGGCTGTGCATACGGTATAATGTACATTGGTTTCTTTGTTGCTTTGTATAAGGAATATAAAGGTAAGCTTCCACCAGCCAGAGGAATCAGTAAGGGTTTTTCTCCAAATCCTTTCTGAATAGAACGCTCAAGAATTTCTGTCCAAGGAAGGCCAATTGGTGTAAACATGGGATAAAAACTTGTTTCAGATTTGAAGGAACATCTCTCAAGTATCTGCTTATACTGATCATTTGTTCTCTTCAATTTTTCAATATGATTAAAGAATAATTGTTTAATCTTATCAGGTTCTTGATTTGGTACAAGTCTGATATCCAATTCAACATAAGCTTCCTTGGGGATAATTGTTTTAGCTTTTTCTTTAACACTTCCAGAACTAAAACCACGAATGTTAAATGTAGGTCTAAACATTAAACGATGAACAAGTGGTTGATCTTGTTCTTCCCCGAAATAAGAAATTCCTAACTGATCCAAGTATACATCAGGATCACGATTGAGTTTCTTTACTGCTTCTAAAGCGGCTTCACTAGGAGTAAAAACGTCATTATAAAAACCATCAATCAAACATTTACCAGTGTCATCTTTCATAGTTTTGAGGATTGTAATTAAATCCCAAACTGGATTTGGTTGGATTCCACCGAAATTTCCAGAATGTACATCTCCTTTAGCAGTCTGTAAATGAAGCTGAATAGTCACTATTCCTCTAGCACCGAACTCAAGAGTTGGTTTCCAAGTAGGATCAGCAGGCCCATCGGATACAATAACTAAATCAATATTGCTGAAGAATTCCTTTTCTGTTGAAATTGCTTCATCTAGATGAACAGAACCCAATTCTTCTTCACCATCCAAAATGAGTTTAACATGTGTACCCAATTGGTTTGATTTTATCATACACTCGATAGCAGCTATATGTGCAAAAAACTGTCCTTTATTATCTCCAACCCCTCTTGCATAGATTCTCCCTTCTCTTATTTCAGGTTCAAAAGGAGGAGAAAGCCATTTGTCTAATGGATCAGGGGGTTGAACATCATAATGTCCATAAAAGAGAATAGTGGTTGGTACCTTCGTAGAGATTTCACTAATTTGAGGCTTCCATTCAGCAATAACAACAGGATTGCCTTGAGTAGGAATCTGTTGTACAAAGTCTGCAGTTAGTTTTAATCTCTTCTCAAGCCAATTTGCAGCTTCTTGAACTGATTTGTTATCTCGAGTAACACTTGGGATTCTTATTAAATCGAATAAATCTTCCAAAAAGGAATTCTGAAATTTGTCTAAATATTCTAGCGATTTCACTTTATTCACCAACTAAAACTATAGTTCTCTTGTATCAATTAAGAGGGGAGTATAAATCTTTCTGTGCAGTTCTTGGGAGACCATTTAGCAGGGGTTTCAATTTTTTTTCCTAACCAAAAGAATAGAGCAGCTAATCCTCCTGCAAAGATTCCAGCATAGAAACCTGAATCAAACCACCATTCAGCATGACTAACAGAAATAGCAAAAATTATCCCAGATACAACTGTAAGAATTACAATTCCTATAGCTGTCCAAAAACCTGCTTTTTCAATTTTCACTTCTCTTTCAGCTGACATAGTAATTACAGGATATATTTTCTGTAAAGCCACATATGCAGTAAATAGAAAACCGAGAACAATCGGAACATGTGCAAATTGTCCCCAAGGTGCAGCTACAGAAGTATCAATTGAGAAGTAATAATAATAACCTATCCACCACCCACCTATACCATCTATTGCAACTAGCACAAGACCAACTATGCTAGCAATCATAGTGCCTACATAAAGAGCTGGTCTTGCATATTCTGGGACTTTCTTTTCTGACGACATAATCAAATATTGCTCCAGACTAGTTTAAAAATTTATTTGGAGGACAAAAATATCAAACATACCAGACTTTAAGGGGAATAATTAGAGAGTAAACGAAAGTTTTATTAAAAAACTGATTGAAAGAAAAACGAAAAGGGCCTGTGGCTCAGTTAGGTAGAGCAGCGGACTCTTAAACAAGGAAACTTGTAGAGATATCCGTCGGTCGCTGGTTCAAATCCGGCCAGGCTCGCCACACTTTTCTTATTATCTTCCTCTTAAGAGCATCTTTTTCTTTGTTTTCTCGTATTCTTCATCTACTAATTTGTCATAGTCTCTATCAATTGGTTCTGATTTTCGTGTCTTTTTCCTATTTTTGTATCTCTGAATTCTCATTTGAATAGCGTCTTTCTTCATTCTATAGTAAACTAATGTTGACAAAGATATTAAGTATACAAGTAATACAACACCCATTATCATGTTGGTATATATTTGGTCAATCAACTCTAGATTTTCATTCAATGGATATCGATCTATTTCTTTTCCACCCGCTATTTCATATTTGTAAGAAAATCCCTTAGACGTAAAATCGTTCCAGTAGTTACCCTCATTCGTTACATTATCATACCAACGATTAGATTTGAAATATGTATTATCGTATGCTTGACTCTCTCCCTCTATATTGTTTGAAATAAACTTATTGTGATGTATTAGAGCTTCTTCTAAATAATCTAGATATATCCCATATTCTTGATTTTCAACAATTAAGTTGTAGGTTATGTTGCAAAATAATGATGACTCATAATAAGAACCACTCCTAATTCCATAACGGTTATTTCTTATTATATTTCCCTCGATATTTGAATAGTACAAACTCTGTGTTGATATTCCAGCGTAAGTGTTATTTTCAAGAATATTATTTTGAATCTTACAAAAATAACCAGAAATACTAAAACCGTAGATGAAGTTGTTGGTACAATTATTACCTTCGATTAAACAATTATCAGACCCTGATATAGTAATTCCGTTTTCATTTCCCCAACAGGTATTATTCACTACTTTGGAATAATCGCTATTGTAAATGTAAATACCTTTGCCATAGTAATCCCATGAATTTTTATAACTAGTGCAATTTTGAATTGTTGTTGTGTTTGATGCAACATTTTGAATTCTAATGCCATTCTTGTATGCGTCTACATATCCATTTTGAATGATGAAATGCTTAGATGTTCCTTCGATAAATATTCCATAATCTTCTGAAGTCTTAATATCAAAGTATTCAATTATATATGGTGATTCTTCAGTTCCATTTCCAGGAAAACCATGTGAAATAAAATCATCATCGCTAGTTACATTGAAGGGAGCCGTATAAAGTGGAGATTTTATAATTGCAGATTTAAAAATCAATTGTTCTATAGTTTCACTTTCTGTATTTATTACAGTTGTTCTAGGAAAAATAGCTAAAAAAATCAACAATATTAGAATACCTGTTTTGATAACTCTTGTCACATTTCTACCCTCATTTCAATAACAGCTAGATAATAGTACAATTGATATTTAACCTTTTTCTAATTCAGTTCTCTATTCTTAATTGCTCAGCATAATCTCGCTCCCACTCCTTGATAAGATGCTTCTCCCAAGTATCTGTATCTATTAATATCTTAATTATTTCCTCAAAATGCTTTTTCTCTTCAAAAATCTGAAAAGCTTCATCTATTTCAATTCCTTGCTTGTAAAGCCAATCATTACATAGATCGGCTACAAATTCTGCAAATCTTCTATAAACTGCACGATATTCTTTCTTCTGAGATATAACTACAGTGAACGCTTTCTCAATTTTTTGAACATAAATAATTATATTCTCGCTCTCAAGTAGTTTTAGTTCCCCTAATCCAATTGATTTACCTAAATCTAGAACAGCTGACATAAAGGCAGTTATGAGTGTTGCATCATAGGGTAAAGATAAAGTCAGCATAAGAAAAACAGGCTGTCCTGATTCTAAGGTTATTAGCATATCTACATCTTGTATAAGTAGTGGTTTTTCTAAGTCATCTTCAACTTCA
>DAOVRE010000176.1 GCA_030628305.1 Candidatus Heimdallarchaeota archaeon
AGAAGTCAGTTCAGAGTTATTAGCTAGCGAATTGCAAGAAGATTTATTTGATGGTGATTACCTGGCTTGGAACGTAATACTACCGCTGAAGAAAGCTTTGAAGTAAATGAAATAGCGAAGCAATCTTCTGCTTTCCAAAGAAACGGAAGTTGTATTTGAATGTTCTTAAATACATATGCTCCATTTATCACTTGATTAAATTGTCTTTTTCTGAAAAAATTCATTTTAAAATGGTTTCTTTTGTCCATGAAACGATATATAGTATTTTTGTCAATCCCTACAAATTACTTGAACAAGCAGGACTTAAACTTGATCAAACAGTCTTAGAAGTTGGTTGTGGTCCAGGTCACTATACCATTCCTGCATCAAAATTAGTTGGAGAGAACGGATTTATTTATGCTATTGATATCAATCCATTTGCAATAGAATCAGTAAATAAGAAAGTTAAGAAAGCTGGAGTAAAGAATGTTGAAGGCATAGTAATAAGCGTGTATGATACAGGTCTAGACGATCAAAGTGTTGACTTAGCTTTTCTCTTTGGTGTTAGACATGTTTTGGATTATACTAAAGTAAAGAAAGAAATGAGTCGAATATTGAAAAATGAAGGGATACTCGCTACACAAAAATGGGGTCAAAACAAGAAATTAATATCGCTTCTAACAGAGAATCAAGTATTTTCTCTAGTTGAAGAAACAAAAAAAGTCTTAAAATTCAAGAAACAAGCTTCCTAATCTATTTGCGTTTTGATGCAGAAAAACTGCGTCTATTAGTTGCAAGTTGTGATAAATGTTTATTAATGCCTGTGTTTCTTCTGCGTTATGTCACAGTCAGATTTTATCTTTGACTTACTTCACAAATCAGTAGATCAAGGATCGAAACTTGGTGTAGACTTCATTGAAGCAAGATATGATGATCTACAATTAACAACTATTGCTTTAATAAATGATATAGTAAAGCAATCTTCTGCATTCCAAAGGAAAGGAATAGGCGTTATGGCTTACTTCAACGGTACTCCTGGCTATTCTTACACTCCTGAGTTGAATTTGGAAGGTGTGAAAAATGCAACAAAAAGAGCTATCAAACTAGCTAAATCAACTGACGAAAGAAATGTCATGAAGCTCGATTTTGAATCTATACCTGCTGTTAAAGAAAAAGTAGTATTAGATGTGAAAAAACATCCTAAAGATTATGAGTTCTCAGATAAACTAGACATGCTAAAACGTGGTGTAAGCTCAATGAAAGAGGTGCTAGAACCTACAAGTACAACTGGAGCGTATGGAGAGATGTTTGGAGAAAAGTTCCTAGTTAACTCTGAAGGAACAGAAATTTACTGGGCTCCCATTATGGTCGATATTCGAATGGGAAGCGTCTTCATAAGTGAAGGCAAACAAGCACAATCTTTCACAGGAACTGGAGCTTCCAAAGGACTAGAGTACTTTGAAGAAAAAGAAACAACACCTGAACAAACTGGTACAAATGCAGGAAAATACTGTAAAGAACAGATAGATGCAGTAGCTGCACCCGTAGGAAAGCAGACAACTTTAGTCTCTCCTCTAATGGGTGGGGTTGTTGTTCATGAATCATTTGGCCATCTAAGTGAAGCAGATTTTGTTGTAACAGGACAATCTCCGATAGCTGACAGAGTTGGGGAACAACTAGGAAGTGAGCATGTTACGTTGATCGATGAAGGTGTTACACCATATGGTGGATTATATCTTCCTTACGATGATCAAGGAGTGAAAACAGGAAGAACTGTTCTAGTCGAAAAGGGCATTTTGAAAGGTTACCTCCACAATAGAGGTACAGCTCAAAAGATGAACGCTGAACTAACTGGAAACAGCCGAGCGATTAACTTCATGTTTGATCCAATAGTAAGGATGAAAAATACCTATTTTGAAAAAGGAGATCTATCTTTTGAAGAAGCTCTTGAACAAATAGGAAATGGTGTTTATGCAGTTGATATGTCAGGCGGTCAAGTCGGTCTTGATGGAAATTTCATGTTCAACTGTAGCAGAGGTTATCTCATTGAAAATGGACAGATTACCAAACCTTTGAAAAATCATGCTCTATCTGGAAACATTCTAGAACTACTCAAACATGTTCTAGGTGCTACAAAGGATATTACTATTCGCACGGGATATTTTGGAGGTTGCGGTAAAGGAGGCCAAGGTGGTCTCGCTGTTGGATTCGGTGGTCCTAATGTTATTATGGATCAAGTTCTTGTTGGAGGTGCTTAATAATGTCTCTAGATAAAGTTCGTGAACAAATATTAGGTATAGCTGATCAAACACTCAAATACGCAAAAGATCTCAATATACCTTCTACTGAAGTTTTTGTCTACAATCTCTCAAGTACAAACTTGACCGATAACAAAGGTAAAGTTGATAGTAGAGATGGTCTTTCCCTAGGAGTTGGTATTAGAGCAGCCATTGGAAAACAGCTAGGTTTTGCTAGCACTACTGGTTTTGATGAAGAATCACTTAAGACAACTCTTAGTCTCGCTCACAGTATTGCAAAAACAAGTCCTGAAAACCCCATGTTCCAAGGTTTTGTCGCTGAAACTAAAAATTCCAAAGAAGGAATTTTAGACCCTACTATCCCTAATCTAGATGCCAAAGATATGATTGAACATTGTAATTTAATGGGTAAAGGTTTTGATAGCAGTGATACTCGACTTGTCTCTGTATCCTATGCTGTAAACATCTCTTGGGGTGGTTATGCATTAGGGACCTCTGAAGGCTGTCTATCTTCTTCTTTGATTACAACATATGGTGCAAATAGTATGGTAGTGCTTACAGAAGCTGGTGACCGCAAAACAGCAGCAGACTTTGTACTTGGAAGAGAAATAAAATCTGTTGAAGGTCTAACTGCAAATGCTATGAAAGATGGTTTAGAATCCCTAGGTTCTAAAGCATTTGGCGGATCTGAGATTCTCCCAACAGTCTGGAAATCTCGTGAAGCAGCACCATTTCTTACATTTCCTTTTATTGGTGTTTTATCTGGTTCTGGGTATGTTGAAAAAAGTAATCCGTGGAAAGACAAACTAGGTGAAAAAGTTTGTGTAGATGATTTTACATTAATTGATGATGGACAAAATCCAGAATACAGTGCTTGTAGATCAATTGATACTGAAGGAACACCAAAACAAACTACTACCGCCATCGAAAATGGTATCCTGAAAACCTTTCTCTTTGATAAAATGCATGGTGAAGCAGCTGAACTACAATCTACTGGAAATGCAACAAGAGGGATGGGTTTTGGAGGTGGAATACCCTTCGAAAATCTTCCCACTGTCGGACCAAATCAGATTTTGGTTAAAAACGTAGGGAAAAATTTGGATGAACAGATAGCAGAAATTGATAGGGGCATATTAATTACCGGAACACCCATAGGGTTGTTTACAGCTAATGCTGTAACCGGAGACTTTAGTGTAACCACTAATGATGCTTTTCTGATCGAAAAAGGTGAAATTGTTAATCCATTGAAGTCTATAAGCATCGCAGGGAATAACTATGAAACACTCAAAAACATAGCTGTTATAGGGTCTGATAGAGAACCTTCTGGATGGCCTTTAGACTCTCCTTCAATGACTTTCAAAGGTCACACAATTTCTGACTGATTTAGTTTTTCTTCTTTTTCTTTTCTCTTTTTTCAAAAATTCATGAGTAAATATTATATACTGCTAATTTATTATTTATCAAACTTTGAGGTTAAAATATGTCTGTTACAACACAAATTTATGATAAATCTGATGCTGATATGCTGAAATATAGTGCATTGATAATCGTTCTCGCTCGAGCAGTAAGCTTTGGATTGGGCTTTATAACATCTGAATATATAGGTCTTGTTGGAGATGCTATTTTTGCTGTAGGCTTATTCCTTCTTGGTAATGCTGTATATAGGATAGGTATCTCTTTTCCAATTGCTAGAACTGATGCTAATTCAACAAGAACATGGTTGTTTCTTTACGGAGGTTCACTCCTAGCTTTGTACATTCCAGTTGTAGGTTTTGTAGCTGGCTTGATTGCTCTTGTTACAGGAATTGGATGTTTTCTGAAATTGAATGGTCTTTTTAAGCGAATAACACAAGCAGCTCCCCAACAAGGAAAGTTGGATTCATGGGTTTTTCCATTATATGCGTTTTATGGTTTAATTGCGGGTGTTGTTCTAGTCGTGGCTGCGATCATTACAGTCTTTACCCTAGGACTGGTTCTGGGATTTTTCATTATTCTAGCTTACTTAATCGCAGGTGGAGCAATATTGGTATCTTTAGGAGTATCATATGTTTTATATCAAAATTCTAAGAAACTGGAACTTATAAGACAAACTACTGACTTTTCACAACTTGCCCCAGTAATTGCTCCAGGTATGTATGCACCCATTTCTACTCCAGCTACATCTGCCCCTGTTCAACCTATTCAACCAGAAACTACAGTACAAGCTACAAAATTCTGTTCAAATTGTGGATCTAAGAATCTTGCGTCTGACAAATTCTGCCCTAATTGTGGTGCAACAATAGAATAATTTATAGAAAT
>DAOVRE010000223.1 GCA_030628305.1 Candidatus Heimdallarchaeota archaeon
CAAACTATTTCGAATTCCTAATAGAGCATCTCTTGTTCCTGACAATTGCGTCATTCCTCCAGCTTCTGTTTGATTCATATAGTAGGTTGCAGTAGTTAGATCACTTATTGATGCATGTAATGACGTATTTGCTGCGATGAAATGATCTTGGGCATTAGGGTCGAGAGGCGGTACATAGTTTGAATTGTTGAATTCAACATACCCTGCAGTTATATTGCTGAAACTGTAACTCAAATGACTTAATCCGCTAAACATGTAGTAGAATGAGTTTGCAATATTATTAGCATTGTAAACGTTTTGGGTTAAGTTGAATTGAATTAACTGATCTGTAAAACTAAGAGCAGGTGCACTAAGTTCTCCATATGTGTCATTGGAAGCTTTGGCTCTTACACCGTTAATCTGCGTATCTGTAGCATTAGCATCATCAGCCATTTCACTGGTCGTTGTTCTTAAGTCATCCATTGAACTAATTAGTGGCGAATAGTCTGAAATGTCCTCATAATTAGTAACATCAAAAACACTCATAGTATCTTGCATTGTAAATAATACGGTTGCAATGTTACCACCTAATGAACATAAGGGTACAGTTAAACCAACCATGTCAGTTAAGAATGCAACAGTTGAGTTAAGTATTGGTGTATCTGAATTCGCTATTGCTTGCACTTCTGGATCCAGAAGCTCATTATATACTATGCTGAAGTTTGCAGATGCATCGTCAAAATATGATGAGGTATCAATTCCTTCTGTTTCATTGTAAAAGGTAGTTGTTGTTCCTATTACATCTCCAGCTTTGAATAAACTATAAGCTCCGTACAAGAAATGTGTCAAAGTAGCTGAATCGCTTCCGCTTGGTTTAGTTAGCAAAACATCTATTACTCTTACAGCTCCTTCGAAGATCGAAAGATAAGAATCAATCATACCGACTTGTTCCAGTATTGATGCAGCAATTTCAGGAGGTACTCCATAATCCTCAAGTTCTGCTGTTGCTACAGCAATGTCAGTAACATTCACTTTGTTCAATTCTGCCAAAGCATCATCAATATAATCAGTACTGTTACCAAGAATCAATAAACCTTCATTCACTTTTTCAATGCCTTCTTCAAATCTAGTATCGTTAATCTCACTTTCAATTTGTGTTACAGTTCCATCTTTAGTTCTAAGGAAACTGCCACCTTCACCAAAAGAGGCCATTGCATCTTCCATACCTTCTAGAACAAAGAATGTGCCATTTGCGAACGGTCCTAGACCTGAAGCTATGTGTAACGCAGCTAAAGCAACGTAGTAAATATTTTCTATAAACGTGCCCAATACCGGAATAGCTGCCGATATTCCTACAAGCCCTGCTTGTTGCAGACCGTATAAATTATCCGCACTCTGCTGGAAATATTCAGACGCCAGGTAAAAGGACGCTATTGCTTCATCCATATCCTCTTGCGTAGCATTCTCAAAGTTTGCGAAAATACTAAATCCTTGTCCTAAGTAAAGGGCTCCAGGTAGTATGTCACTTGTCACTGCAATAACCCCTGAGAAGAGGAGATGAATAAATGGCGTAAGGATTAAACCAATGAAGAAAAATACTATTATGAAAAAGGCCCATAGTATAGTCCAAAGTGTTGGTCGTATCGTAAAGACTTGCACCGTCCACGTTAACGCCAGCGTTCCGAATATGAATAACGGAAGGGCAATTATTAGATCAATAACAAAAGCAAATTGACTGAAAAATCTAACATCTTCCATGTTCAAATCTGCAGGAATCCCCATTTCTGTTAGTGTTGCTTCCATTTCCTCAAAAGTATCAAGAATTAGAACTGCTCTTTCTGATACCGGAGCAAACGGATTGTATACTGGAGCTTCAATTACATAGTTAAACAAGTAACCAGCACCAAATACAATTATTAGCAATAATGGTATAGATATAAGGACTCTAGATTTATCACGTACTAAACCAGCAAAAATGGCAAGACCTATAATTCCTAATATATAGGCGATGAGTGTTGAAGTAAAACTTTCTCGAGGTTGCATTGCTGCTTCAAGAATAAACATTAAAGCTACAAAGAATACAAGAAAGAAGAGTAAACCAATACCCCAATAACTCCACTTTTTCCCACTTTCCTCTGGTTCTGCTAGTGGTTCTGCTTGTGGTTCTTTTATACTCATAGAATCATCTTTTTGAGTTTCTAACTATCATATAGCTAATTGCCATATTTATAACTGTCGAATCTCTGAAAATGTTATATTTGAAATGTAAAGAGGAAAACGGGAGTAAAAGGGTTTGAAATTTAAAGTAAATTTTCACGAAGAGATAAACGTAAGTCAAACCCAAAATCTACGTTTATATGAGAAAGATTGAGAAATGATTGTGTAGATTTGTATAGCAACTGTTCAATAGATCTGAGATTGGAGCCAATTATTGGAACTGAGATTGTAGGAAAGACTACGAATAATAGGACAGGAACAAAAGCACCATTATCATCTTTGTCGTCTATTAAAACCATATCAAAACCATAAACAAAGTAATCTTCAGATAATTGAAGAAGACCTCGAAAACGTCTTGAGTTTGACATATCGTAGGGTAAACCATTCATCAAAGTTGAAGTTCCCTTAATTGCCAATTTCATTAATAGATCTTCTGACAATGTTGAATTATTTGATAGAACAACAGGACCAAGTCTATGGTCGAATTTAACTAGAACAACCCCTAAATCTAGAGAGTTACTAGGTAACAGCTCGCATGATGACATTATGACCATATAACGATACTCGTACAGCTATATAAGAAAAAAGAGGGGCAATATTGAAAGTGAAAAAATTGAGTGTTTTTCAAAGTCAACTATATTCTCGAAATTTTTTAGAATTTGGTGCGGGGAGGGAGAGTCGAACTCCCGAACTACTAAAGACTGGATCCTAAGTCCAGCGCCTTTGACCACTCGGCAATCCCCGCATTTAGGAAAAAATATAGTGGTCAACAGTTTCAGTTTGTAGGATTTTTTAAATTTATCTTTGTGATTGTTATCATTCTTTAAGATTTAATACCATTTCAGAAGAATTTTCTTTGAATCCTGCTCTAATATACATTGACTTTCCTATTTCTGTTGTTAGTAATCTTACTTTCTTAATATTCTTCTTTGCTATGGCTTCTATTAATTTTCCAAGCAGTATTGTCCCTATCCCTTTCTTTCGTGCTTGTGGTAAAGTATACATGTTCATTATATATGCTTCCGCTCCTGAAACATTTCCAAAGCTTGGTGGCACAGTGCTAAAAGACACTCCGCTAGTTGCTACAATCAGATTATCTTCTATAGCAAGCCAAGCGATGAATTCTCCGTTCTGCAAATGAATTGTAAAATATTTAGTGAGAGATTTTTCAAGCAAATCAGATGATGTTTCTTTATCTATCTCCTCAGCTTCATAGAGAAATTTTATTCGGAGATTAACCAAGTCTGTAACATCGTTTAAATCTGCTCTTTTATATTGAATCATTTTAAATCATGAAACACAGCACGGTACTATTAATAAAAATGAGCATTTGTAGTAACAGAATTGTTTATTTGGTAAAAATCCTTGTTTGAAAAAAGTTGGTGCCTCGACCGGGATTTGAACCCGGGTCTGCGGATACTCCTGTTTTGTCACGCGGACTTTCACATGTGAAAGTCCGCAATGATTGGCCGAACTACACCATCGAGGCGTTACTTGTGCTATCCGTTTTTCTGTCTAATCTTTTTAATATCTTTCGTTATTGGCTTTTTGAATTATAATAAATTTTTGTCTTGTAGTCATATAGCTACAATTGTATCAGTTTAAATGGATGGTTTAAAGTGAATATTACGGGAGTTTTTATAAGAATCTCTTGGTCAACGAAGGATGGCAAAGGTACTGCGTACAGAACACATGGAAGTGAAGTATCATCCCGCACTGAGCAGAATCTGTCATCAAGCAAAAAATCTCTATAATCGAGCAAATTTTCTGATAAAAACTTCTTTGAA